>JAUYDO010000250.1 GCA_030691835.1 Dehalococcoidia bacterium
GAGATTGCTTCGTCCGCCTCTGGCGGACTCGCATGACAGGTAACGTTCGGAGTGCGACATGGCTGAGGAACTGAAATTGCCACTGGAGGGGCTGAGGCTCATCGACCTGTGTGATGAGAAGGGTGTTTACTGTACCAAGATTTTCGCCGACCTCGGGGCGGACGTAATAAAAGTAGAGAAACCGGGGGGAGACGCCACAAGGAATATCGGACCATTTAAGGACGATGACTCCCACCCTGAAAAGAGCCTCTTTTTTGCCTACAATAACACCAACAAGAAGTCGATAACCCTTAATCTAAATAGCGCCGATGGTCAGGATATCTTCAAGAAGCTGGTCAGGCGCTCCGACACTGTGATGGAGACCGGTTCCCCCGGATACATGGCAAGCCTGGGGCTGGACTATTCCAGCCTGAGCAAGCTGAATCCGGAGCTTGTCATGACCTCTATCACCGGGTTTGGACAGACCGGACCGCACAGGGATTTCAAGAGCTCGGACATCGTTAGTTTCGCCATGGGCGGACTGATGTACCAGACCGGTGACGCAGATATGCCGCCTCTTCTCGCCGGCGGTCTACAGACCTACTACGTATCATCTCTTTTCGCCGCTGTGGCTACTCTGACTGCTCTGTACTCCCGTGACGCCACGGGGCAGGGTCAGCACGTGGATGTCTCAATCCAGGAGTGCATCGCTACCCTTCTGGAGGTTATGTGCTTTTATCTCTATGCCGGGCGTCTGCACCGCCGCCGGGGAGCACGGCATCTCATGGCTATTCCATCCGATAACTACCCGTGCAAAGACGGGTACTGGAGCATCTGTGTAGGTCCTCATTCAGCGGTCTGGGTGCGACTTGTCGCCTGGATGCTCAATGACGGCATAGATGTCGGAGAGCTGGCTAACCCTGAATATGAGGTTGGCTCAAAGCGCTGGCCCGTAATTGATACTAAAATTGACCCGATTATTAAAGAATGGTCACGGCAATATACTAAAGCCAGGATTTTCGACGAAGGGCAGAGAAATGACGTTGCTGTGGCACCGGTGAGTACCGCTAAAGATGTGGCTGAAGACCCTCACCTGGACGCCCGCGGCTTCTTCGAGGAGGTATCTCACCCCGTAATTGGTACGGCGAAGTATCCCGGAGTCCCGTGGCGGCTGCCCAAAGGGCACATGACGCGCCCCGCTCCGCTAATCGGCGAGCATAACCGCGAAGTCTACCAGGCGCTGGGACTATCAAACGAGGACCTGATTATTTTGAAGGGTGCCGGAGTAATTTAGGGTTGAGGTGTTGCTAAGGTGTCCAGGACTGCACTAGAAGGCTTACGCGTCGTAGATTTGACCTGGGTGATAGCCGGTCCTTTCTGCAATAAACTGCTGGCTGACATGGGCGCCGAAATTATCAAGGTGGAATCGCGCCACAAAGTTGATGGGTTAAGGATGGAGGGACCGTGGAAAGATAATATTCCTACGGGACCAAACCGCTCCGGACTCTTTGACACCATGAATGTCAACAAACTATCCTTTTTACTTAACTTGCGGGTTGCCGCGGGCTTAGACATCTTCAAGAGGCTGGTTGAAGCAAGCGATGTCGTCATCGAGAATTTCAGCTCCGGGACGATGGAGAAATTCGGTCTGGGATATCCGGTACTGAGTGAAGTCAACCCCAGGATTGTAATGATAAGGCTTTCCGGCTACGGACAAACAGGACCGTATAGCAATTATATAAGCTTCGGGCCTACCTTGCAGGCAATATCGGGCTTGACCTATATCACGGGTCACCCCGGACGTACGCCGGTGGGGATAGGACAGGCATACCCCGACTACACCGGCGGTCTATTTGCGGCGCTTGCCATACTATCTGGCATCAGACAGTGCCGCCGCACCGGTAAAGGGCAATGTATCGACCTGAGCCAGTACGAAGGCGCGGTGTGCGTGCTGGGACACACCCTGCTTGATTACACGGTGAACGGCCGCATTCCTGAGGCAACGGGTAACCGTCATCCCTATGCCTGTCCCCATGGCTGTTACCGCTGTAAGGGCGACGACAGGTGGTGCGCAATCGCGGTGTACAATGACAAAGAGTGGCAAGCCTTCTGCCATGTGCTCGGTAACCCGGCTTGGACGAGCGACCCCGCTTTTGCGACTTTTCTGGGCCGCAAGAAGAGAGAGGATGAATTAGATAGGTTGATAGAGGAGTGGACAATAGAGCGCTCCGCCGAAGAGGTAATGGAAAGTATACAGAGCGCCGGTGTCCCTGCCGGTGTGGTACAGAATGTTAAAGACCTGATTACCGATGACTGCCACATGAAAGCAAGGGAATACTACCAGGAGATGGAGCACCCGCCCATCGGTAAGATAGTCCCTGAGGGCATTCCTTTCAAACTATTGGGGACGCCGGGGAGCCTGCGTACGCCTGCTCCACTGTTGGGCGAGCATAATGATTATATATTAAAGAGCATTCTGGGCATGTCTCAAGAAGAAATCGATAAATTCGCTTCACAGGGCGCATTTAAGTAGCTGTCAGCTATCAGC
>JAUYDO010000261.1 GCA_030691835.1 Dehalococcoidia bacterium
GTTAGGGCAGGGGGACATGATGCAGGCGCGCTGGGGCTCACACGGCGCTTATGAAATAATCGCCCTTTCTCCAAGCTCTCCGCAGGAGATGTTTGAGCTCAGCATCACCGCCTTCAATCTGGCGGAGAAGTACCGCGTGCCGGTGTTGATGATGGCTGACGAAGCGGTCGGGCACATGAGCGAAAAGGTGATTATACCTGAGATTAAACCGGACAGGCTCGTCACCCGCAAGAAGCCCACCTTGCCGCCGGACAAGTACTGCCCTTACCAGCCCGATGAAGACCTGGTGCCCCCGATGGCGATAGCCGGTGAGGGCTACCGCTTCCATGCTACCGGGCTAACGCATGATGAGCGCGGCTACCCGGTGATGTCGGTGGAAGCCCAGGACAAGCTGGTACGCCGCCTCGTGGACAAAATAAAAGTCAACCGAAAGGACATCATTAGATATGAAGAGGTCCAGACCGAGGACGCCGATGTCATAGTCTGTGCTTACGGCGTCACGGCGCGCATCGCCCGCCACGCGGTGCAATTGGCACGGGATGAAGGCATAAAGGCGGGCATGCTGAGGCTGATAACGGTCTGGCCCTTTGCCGAAGAGAAGGTCAGAGAGCTGGCACAGCACATCAGGGCTTTTGTCGTGCCCGAGATTAACAACGGGCAGATGGTGCTCGAGGTGGAGCGCTGTGCCGGAGGCAGGGCTAAGACGTCGCTGGTGCCGCATATGGGCGGCGCCGTGCATACACCTGAAATCATACTGGAGGCGATTCGGGAGGCTGTGAAATGACGACTGATTTAGAGACGGCGGTAAAAGATACCTCCATTGACTGCTTTCTCAGGCTGGACAGGATACCGCACATCTGGTGTGCGGGGTGCGGCATCGGACTGGTTGTCGGCGCCTTCGCCCGGGCTATCGCGCGCTCAGGGCTGAACCCGGACAAGGTCTCCATTGTCTCGGGAATCGGCTGTTCCGGCAGGGCGGCGGGCTATATGAAGCTGGACTCTTTCCACACCACGCACGGCCGCGCCCTTCCCTTCGCTACCGGATTAAAGATAGGCAACCCGGAGCTGACCGTGGTCGTATTCTCCGGAGACGGTGACCTGGCGGCTATCGGCGGTAACCACCTGATTCACGCCGCCCGGCGCAATATTGATTTACCCACCATCTGCATAAACAATTTCAACTACGGCATGACCGGCGGGCAGATGGGTTGCACTACACCGCTAGAGGCGATGAGCACCACCACTCCGTACGGAAACTTCGAGTACCCTTTCAATCTGCCTTATCTGCTGGAGGCAAGCGGCGCCAGCTATATCGCTCGCTGGACTACCCTGCACCTGCGCCAGCTCGAGGTTTCCATCGCTGAAGCCATGCTTAAGCCCGGCTTCAGCTTCAGAGAGGTGATAAGCCCGTGTCCTCCGGTCTACGGTAAGATGAACAAGCGCTCACAGGGGTTGGACGAGATGAAGATGTACCAGGAGCGAAGCATCGTACGCCATGGTGCAGATACCAGGGAGCTGGGCTTGACTGCGGACGGACCCATCGTGGTGGGAAAGTTCGTTGACATACAGCGCCCCACCTTCCACCAGGTACGGGGACAGGTGCTGGATAAGGCACGCCAGAAGGGGAGGCTGTAGCTCCGGGGCATTCATTGCCAACAAGAGAAGGCTGGAGGAAAAACCTTGGGCAGAACGGAACTCAGAATTGCTGGTTTTGGCGGTCAGGGCGTTGTCCTGTCCGGTCACATAGTCGGTCAAGCCGCATCTGTTTATAACAAGGGGTTTGCCACCTTCACCCAGAGCTACGGGCCGGAGGCTCGCGGCGGCTCCTGCACCGCCGAGGTGGTGGTCGCCGACCAGCCTATCGGCTATCCTTATCTTACCAATCCCAAGGTTGTGGTCATCCTGTCACAGGAGGCATACAGCAAGTACGGTCGCAATCTCCCACCGGAGACCACGCTGATTATTGATAACGACCTGGTGAAGCCGGACACGTCTGATGGCAAAGTTTCGCTCGCCATTCCAGCCAACCGCCTGGCGCGGGAGCTGGGTCGGGTGGTGGTGGCTAATATCATTATGCTCGGGTTCATGGCGGCGGTCACCGACCTCGTCTCCGCCGAGGCTCTGCGCAAGTCGGTCCTCGCCTCTGTGCCCAGGGGCACCGGGGACTTCAACATGAAGGCTTTCGAGCGCGGCTACAACTATGGGCTTGAAGTCAAGCGGAGCAAGAATGGCTAAGGGTGTCGGCATTATTGGCGGCGGCGTACAGGCGGCGCAGTGCGCCCTCGCCCTCGCCGGGATGGGGGTAGAGGCAAAAGTCATCGCACCATCCCTCTCGCTGGGCTTCGACAGCGCCAGCGCGGAAGAAATCCATCTCTGGCCCCTGATGCTCAGAGCCGCCAGCCATCCCCTGGTCACTCTTTATACCAACTGCAAAGTTAAATCCGTAGCCGGAAAGCCGGGCAAATTCGTCATCAAAGCGCTCAAGGAGCCGCGCTACGTGAGCGAAGAGCTGTGTACCGCCTGCGGACGGTGCGAGGCGGAATGCTCGGTAAAGGTATATTCAAAACAGAACGGACGCAAGGTAGCCCATAGCGCTATCCACGCACCTGTCCCGGGTGCAAATGGTGCGCCGTCAGCCTTCCGAATAGAGAAGAACGGCGTCTCCCCCTGTCGCGTGAGCTGTCCGCTGGGCATAAACGTACAGGGGTTCACCTCTCTTATAGCCAAGGGCAAGGTGGACAAAGCCCTGGCGATGATAACCGAGTCGGCGCCGTTGCCTGCCGTGCTCGGCCGCCTGTGCACGCATCCCTGCGAGTCCAAGTGCTCACGGGGCAAGGTTGATGAGCCGCTCTTCATACAGTCCCTGCACCGCTACGCGGCGGACAAGGCGCCGGGCGGCATCCAGTACCGGCGCAAGAATCCCGCAGGCTCACGAAAGGAGAAGATTGCCATCGTGGGCAGTGGTCCGGCGGGGCTGGCGTGCGGCTGGGAACTGGCGCGCCGCGGCTATAGCCTGACCATATTCGAGGCTCACGGCGTAATCGGCGGCATGCTGGCTACGGGAATACCCCGCTTCCGCCTGCCGCGCGAGGTGCGTGAGCGCGAAGTCGAAGCCATCAAAGCGCTCGGCGTGGATATTAAGAGCGGCGTAACCGTCGGGCGTGACGTCATGTACTCCGACCTCATTGAGCGCGGGTACAGGGCATTTTTTATCGGCGTCGGCGCCCAGCAGAACAATAAGCTGAATATTCCGGGTGAGGACCTCGAGGGTGTGGTCGACAGCATGTCCCTGCTCTTCACCCTTAACCTGAAAGTTGGCGCTGGAGTCGGCGCCAACGTGGTAGTAATCGGCGGCGGCAACAGCGCCGTTGACTGCGCCCGGACGGCGAAGCGGCGCAGTAAGGGCGAGGTGCGCATCCTCTGCATTACCAAAGAGATGACGGCGATAAAAGAGGATGTCGATGAAGCCATCAAAGAGGGAGTCCTGATAGATTACATGGTCTCGCCGGTGGAGATACTCGGCGACGGCAACCGCGTGACCGGGATAAAGTGCCAGAAACTGAAGAAGGTCGAGTTCACGCCGGAGGGAATACCAATTATGGAGCCGGTGCCCGACTCTGAATTTTCCATAAAAGCCGACCATGTGGTGGTGTCTGTAGGACAGAAGCCCAACACGCCGGCGCTGAATATCAGGGGTCTTGAGCTCAGGAACAACAACACCATCACGGTAGACCCCCTCACCATGGAGACCAATATCCCGGGTCTCTTCGCCGGTGGTGACTGCGTTACCGGTTCCAACAATGTGGTATCCGCCATAGCGGCTGGCTTGCAGGCGGCGGAGTCCATAGACCGGTATCTCAGGGGTCATGACATACGGAAGGGTCGCAGTCTGGAAAAGCCACAGCCGGCAGAGGTTGATATTAAGGAGAGAAAAGCTTCACCGTACAGGCGGGCGAGCATGTCCTCGATTCCTCTATCCAAGAGGAGAGGCAGTTTTGAAGAAACCAACCTCGGCTTGCCGGAGAAGCTGGCGAAGCGAGAGGCGGAGCGCTGTCTCAACTGCGCCCTGTGCAGTGAGTGTAAAGAGTGTGAGCAGATATGTGAGCCGGGCGCGGTCTTTCATGGAGACACTGAGCGGCAGATAGAAATTGAAGCCGAACGCATAATCAATTTCATTCAAGGGAACGGCACGCGCCAGATAAACAGGGATGGCGTGTACAACGTAATAGCCAGGGACGGCGGGCTCACAAACCAGCTTGCTCAGGCATCGGCGGCGGCGGTAGAAGCCGCCATCGCCCTCAGACCGGAGGTAGAAGAAAGACCCTCAGTAACAAAGGCTTCCGGCAGTTGCCCTGAGACGCAGCCGTTCCAGAGCGCGCCGCCCGTATCCACGGAACCACGCATGGGCGTGTTCCTGTGCCGCTGTGGCGAGAGCATAAGCTCGGTTATAGATTTTGCTGAAGTGACCAGGCAGATAGCCCGCCTACCCGGTGTCTACAAGGTATGGGATATATCGCAGACGTGCCGGGAAGAGGGTTCTTACGAAATAGCACAGCATGTCGCTCAGGAGAAGCTTGACCGCGTGGTGCTTGCCGCCTGCCGCTGCTGCAACCTGGAGCAGGTCTGCTTTAGCTGTACCGACCGCCGCGTGCTGTGCCGGCGCTATCTTGACGTCAACCTGCCGCCGGGCACGGCGGTCGAGTTCGTAAATATCCGCGAGCAGTGCGCCTGGGTACACAGGGACGACCCGGCTGGCGCCACTTCGAAAGCCATAGACCTGATTTCGGCTGGGCTCGCCCGTGCCAGCAGACCAGCGCCGGTCGCTTATACGGAAAGACCCATCGAGGGGAGAGCGCTGGTAATAGGCACAGGGTCCGGCGCTGCGGCGGCGGCGAGAGACCTTGCGGCGCTGGGGCACAGTGTGACCCTGGTCGCCGACCTTGATAAAGCAAGAGCTGGCAAGAAGAATATCCCCGGACCCGTCAAAGAGCTTAAGGAGCTAAAGCTTGACTGCTATCCCCTGCCCGGTACCCTGGACTTGACCGGCGTTCCCGGTAACTATGAGGCTGTGCTCAAGTACGACTCGCGGGTCAGCCGCATCAAGGCTGGTGCTGTCATACTGGAC
>JAUYDO010000007.1 GCA_030691835.1 Dehalococcoidia bacterium
AAAAACTAAAGGAGGGAGGAAGTGAAAAGGTATTTTCTGGTATCACTGATAGTTGTCCTTGCCGGTGTCCTCGTCTTTGCTGGGTGCGCTCAGCCGGCGCCCGCACCAGCTCCGAAACCTGCACCGGCACCCGCACCGGCACCAGCACCGGCACCGGCGCCGGCACCGGCACCGGCACCCGCTCCGGCACCCGCACCCACCCCGAGCCCGGTAGCCAAGCCCGGAGTAATTCAGCTGACCATGTCCTTCGCTAAACCCGCGGTGCACACCGGCTACCGGTTCATGTGGCAACCCTGGTTTAAGAAAGTGGAAGAGGTTACCAAGGGCAGAGTTGTTGTTACCGGCTATCCGGGGGCAACAATAGCCAAGAGCGCTGACCAGTACGATGCCGCAGTCACCGGTCTTGCCGATATAACCGAAATCTGGCCCAGCCATGCGCCGGGTCGTTTCCCACTCACCCAGGTCATGGAGTTACCGGTCGTACTACCGACTTCCGAGATGGGCGCCAACAAAGCCGTATGGGAAGCGTACAAGACCCTTACCGAGATTCAAGCGGAGTACCGTGGCGTAAAGGTCCTCTGGATGCATATCACCCCGGCTAACTTCATTATCATGGCTAAGAAACCTGTGCGCAAGATGGAGGACCTGAAGGGTCAAAAGATTGACCTCTTGGGCATCGCCCCGAAGGAGATAGGTGACGCGCTGGGATTCATCGCCACACCCATGCCCATGATGGACATGTACATGTCACTGCAGAAGGGTGTGATAGATGGCATCGGCTTCCCCTACGCAATCTTCCCATCCTACGGGGTGGGAGACGTGGTTAAATACGCCACCGAGTGCGACCTTGGCCGTAATACATGTGTTTCAGTGATGAACCTTGATAAATGGAATAGCCTTCCGGCAGACATCCAGCAGGCGCTGATGAGCATCATCGGGGATAACATGGTGGAACCTTCAGCCAACTACTGGATAAAGGACGAGGAAGACGGGAAGAAGATAGCCATAGAAAAGGGAACCGAAATCATCAAGCTTTCCGCCGAAGAGCGGGCAAGGTGGGATGAGGCGGTCAAGCCGCTCAGACAGTGGTACATTGACCGGCTGAAAGCCAGGGGTCTGCCCGGTGATAAAGTCCTGAACGAGGTACTGAAAATCTCCGCTAAATACGCCGGTCAAAAATAATGTGGCTGAGCGAAGCGGCGCATACAGTTGATAGCGTTGCCGGGCGCTTAAGCCGCATGGTAAACGGTATAGGAGCAGGCGTTCTGGCGGCGATGATGTTCCTCATCGCCGCCGACGTTGTTCTTCGCTACGTCTTCAACTCCCCCATACCCGGTGCCCTTGACATGTCCGAGTTTATGTTGATTATAGTCTTCTTCCTCGGCGTGGCTTATGTCGGCGTCAAGAAGGGACACGTTGCCGTTGACCTGGTCACATCGCGTCTATCACCGAAGCCAAGGGAGGTTCTCAGCAGTGTTACTGCCTTCCTCAGCCTGCTCCTGTTTTCCATGCTCATATGGCGCACCGTTGCCTATGCAATGTGGAGCTGGGAGACCGGCGCCACTTCCCTCATGCTCCGGGCGCCGCTCATGCCCTTCATTCTGTTGATAGCCTTTGGTAGCCTTTTGCTCGCCATAGTGCTGTTGGGAGACTTCCTGAATGCCCTGGCTAAATCGCTACACAAAAGCCGCTGGCAGGTGTGGCTGTGGCTGGTGCTGGGGATTGCTGCATCTGTCTTGCTGATTACCATCCCAACATGGGGAGGACAGTTTTCCGGACAGATGAGCCCGCTCACTGTAGGTCTTATCGGCATAGCCGCTCTTTTCGTATTCCTGTCCGCCAGCATGCCCATAGGCTTCGTGATGATGCTTCTGGGCTTTCTGGGGGTTGTCTACATTCGCGGTGCAAATTCCGGCCTCAACATTCTGGGAATAACTCCTTACCGCTCATGCTCTTTCGAGTTCGCCGTCATCCCGCTCTTCATCCTGATGGGAGAGCTTGCTTATCACTCCCGGTTGAGCGAACAGTTGTATGAAGCGGCTTACAAGTGGATAGGGCAGTGGAAAGGCGGCATGGCTATGGCTACCATCGCCGGATGCGCCGGCTTTGCCGCAGTCTGCGGCGAGAACGTGGCTGTGGCTACCACGATGGGCTCGGTGAGCTTGCCGGAGATGAAGAAATACCGGTACGACCCTGCTCTGGCGACAGGCTGTGTGGCGTCAGGCGGCACACTGGGCGTTTTGATACCTCCCAGCCTGGCATTCATACTGTATGGACTGCTTACCCAGCAGTCTATTGGCGCCCTCTTTCTGGCTGGTATCTTCCCGGGCATCCTCATGGCTGTACTCATGATGTCTACCATCTACATCATGTGTCGCCACAATCCACTGCTTGGTCCACCGGGGCCCCGGACTGCCCTCAAGGATAAATTAATCTCGCTTAAGGGCATCTGGGGCATACTGGCTCTGTTTGTGCTGGTCATGGGTGGCATCTATTTCGGGGTTTTTACCCCGACCGAGGGCGCGGGCATCGGCGCTTTCGGAGCCTTTATATTCATCATTGCTACAAGGCGTTTTTCCAGAAAGAACTTCGTTGCCTCACTCACCGCCACCACGCATACTACAGCCATGGCGCTCATCATCCTCATAGGAAGCATCATCTTTGGCACCTTTATGTCGGTGAGCACCCTGCCTATGTGGCTGGCTAACTGGGCAGTAGCCCTGCCGGTGCCGCCGCTGGTAGTCCTGATATTTATCCTGTTCATCTACCTGGTGCTGGGTTGCTTCATGTCCGCTATCGCCATGCTCCTGCTCACCATACCCGTCTTCTATCCGGTATTCGTAGGACTGGGATTCGACCCTATTTGGGCTGGTGTGCTGGTGGTGATAATGTGGAACGTAGCCTGCATTACGCCGCCGGTGGGCATCACCGTTTTTGTCATCAAGGGGTTAACCCCTGATGTGCCTATGTACAGCATCTTCCGGGGCATAATACCGTTCTTTTTTGCCATGATAGCCTGCGTGGCTATCGTCATCGCCTTCCCGCAGATTGCCACCTTCCTGCCCAGGCTATTGATGTAGTCCGAATAACCCTATCCCCACTTTGTCCCCTTTCCTTTGAAAAGGTTTACGTGTTCAACACAGCCACACTCCTTTTGCCCTCGTATCCCAAAGACGAGGGAAGTTAAAAACCATCCTTCTTTGTCAAGGACTTGCAACGGGAAATGCAATAGTATTAAATTGCTTTATCAAGCTTTAATTTAATGATAGGATGATGAGATGTCATTGAAAGCCGATATCGTTATCGTCGGGGCTGGGGTTATCGGGCTGGCGGTTGCCTCCGAAGTAGCCAGACAGAATCGAGAGGTTTACATACTGGAGAGGAACGAGCGCTTCGGTCTTGAGTCAAGCAGTCGTAACAGCGGCGTGATACATACCAGCATCTTTAGCCCCAGAGGCTCTCTGAACGCAAAGCTCTGCATCGAGGGGTTGAACCTGCTGTACGGAATATGCGAAAAGCACAGCATAGGTTATAAGAAGACGGGCAAGCTCCTTGTCGCCATAACCGGCGCCGATGTGGGTGGTCTTGAAATGCTTTATAAGCGCAGTGATGAGGGCATAGACATGAAAATACTCTCCGAAAAAGAGATGCTCGAGATGGAGCCCGACATAGCCGGCAAGGCGGCGATATTCCTGCCAGAAGCAGGTGTTGTTGATGCCTACGGCTTGATGTGCTACTTCCTGGGCAGAGCCAGGGACGCCGGAGCGCAACTTGTATGTAAGTCAGAGGTAACCGGCATCGATAAAATTGCGGGAGGATACCGGCTAACCCTCGCTGAGCCGGGCGGCACTTCTACCCTGACTACCAGAATGCTGATAAATTGTGCCGGTTTCTATAGCGATAAAGTGGCGGCGATGGCGGGCATAGACACGGTCAAAGAGGACTACAAGATATATTATTTCAAGGGCGAGTATTACAGCGTCCTTCCCGGCAAGGGCAAAGCCATCAGTCGGTATCTGGTATATCCCGTGCTGAAGGCTGGCGCACTTATCGGTATTCATACCGTGCTTGACCTTGATGGCAGAGTAAGGCTGGGGCCGGACTTCTATCCCGTAGACAGAATCAGCTATTATTTGGATGACTCACGAAAGGACATATTCTATAAGGCGACCAAAATGCTGTTCCCATTCATTGAGTGGGATGACATTGAGCCGGAGTCGGCGGGCGTCATGCCCAGGCGCTACGCCTGTGATGAGCCCTTCCGCGAGTACCTGATACGGCACGAACAGGACAGAGGCTTACCGGGACTTATCAACCTGGTCGGTATAGAGTCGCCGGGGCTTACCGCTTCTCCGGCTATTGGCAGATACGTCGGCAACCTGGCGAATGAGATATTGAAGAACTGATGGGATGATAACCCTATCCCCTTTATCCCCCTCTCCTGGGGAAACTCTAAATCCTAAGCACCAATCCGCCTGAGGCGGACTAAACAGTAGTCAGCTTCAGCAGTCGGTTTTCAGTTTTCAGAAGCTAATAACTGACAACTCTAAACTGAAAGCTGATAACTTGCTGACTTCGCTACCATTCTGTGCGCTTGGTGTTGGCTATCTCTATGGCTAATTTTTGCCTGGTTTCCGTCAGCCTGGAGCTAACCACAGCGCTAAGATTCTGCATCACCGTATGGCCCAGGCGCGAGTCTTTTTCCAAGAGGTCCAGGAGGTCCGAACCCCTGATATAAATTTCATCGGTCTTTTCAGCGCACCTCGCAGAGGCGGTATAGATACGGGGTTCCACGAGAGCGGACCAGCCGAATACCTCACCCGGCCCCGCGGTATGCACCGTGACCTCCATGTTCCAGGGGTCCCGTAGTTGTACCACCAGGTCTACCTTGCCACTGCGGCAGAGATGAAGCTCGGTAGCCGGTTTGCCCTGCATGAAGCACACAGCGCCCCTGTCAAAGGTGCGCTCCTGGCAGAGTACAGCTATCTTATCAAGCTGGCTATCTGGTAGCTTTTTGAAAAGTCCGAACTGCTTTAAGACCTCAGCGGATACCATGCTTCACCTCCGTTGGATATTTTGGTCATTGATTGTTTAGTAAACCTATCCCTTCCGGGGGAACTCTAAATCCTGAGCAATTTTCAATGACCCTCTTCTGGATTCTGGCCTTCGCCAGAATGACATGGACATTACGGTGTTTCCTGCTCAATGCAGTCCGCCTCAGGCGGACTGCATCTCTGCTGGGGAAGAGGAAGATATTTTTTAGTTCACCACCTTTAGAAAATATTGCCGGTCTTAGTTATGAGTATAACATAGAAGAGTCTATGTGCCGATGTATTTGGCGTAGAGCCCGCGCGCCAGCGCCTCGTCGCTGGTGTTCTTTACTATCATCCTTCCGTCGGGGAAGACCACCATCTCCTGTGAATCAACGATGAAAGTCAGCATGAACTCGTTGTAAAAGACCTTGCCCACCGCTTTGAGGCGGGTGGCAAGCGTCTCGAAGGAGACCCTGTCAATATTGGCGTTTGTCACCTGTACCGCGTTCTGTCCGCAAAGCGAGGTGGCTCTTATGCCGAACTTGCCGTTCAGGAACTCGTAGTTGCCCCGGCACGCCGGGCAGTCGTCACGCTTCAGCGTTTTGATGCGGTGGAACGACCCCTCCCAGACGTCAACGATTATGAGGTCGCGGTTGATTTCCGTTGACCCGACCAGGTACTTCAGCGCTTCAGCCGTCTGCAAAGAGGCGATTATCCACGGAGCCGGGCTGATAACCCCCGCCGTGTCACAGGTAGCTATCGCGCCGGGTTTTATCTGCGTGGGCGATACGCACCGGAAGCACCGCGTCTCGTGGGGGATTATGGTCATGGTCGTGCCGTAGGAGGAGATGGCACCGCCGTATATCCACGGGATGTTGAGCTTCAGCGAGACGTCATTTATGAGGAAACGCGTCTCGAAGTTGTCCAGTCCGTCCATAATCAGGTTGGCGCCGCGCACGAAACGCTCGATGTTCTTGAAATTGACATCGGCGACTACCCCTTCAATCTGAACCGAGGAGTTCACCTTTTTCAGGTGGCGCTCTGCGGCGATAGACTTGGGCAGGCTGTTCTTTATGTCCTCTTCATCGAAAAGACCCTGCCTCTGCAGGTTGTGGTACTCTATGAAGTCACGGTCGATAATCCTCAGTCTGCCCACACCGGCGCGCACCAGCGCGCTGGCAATGACGGTGCCCAGGGCGCCACAGCCCACCAGCACCACGTAGCTGTTCCCGATTTTCTTCTGTCCCTCTTCCCCGATACCCGGGAAGAGGATTTGCCTTGAATATCTATCAATCATAGTTTCACGACTACTTTATCGCATACGGGCGCCAGCGTCAATAATTTCTCATGGTGCGTTAAATCACCTACGAAGAACGAAAATATCGCACCTTTTTTGTCATAGTCGGGCTTGCCTGCCCTCGACTCCGATCGGGGGACCCGACTATCCAGACCCTACCACATTTCCCTCTGGATTCTCCAGCCTTGCCCTAAAAGTACTAAATTCATGTCATTCTGAGCGCAGCGAAGAATCCGTTCACGGTGAGTCCGTTCACTTCGTGGTGACTCAGTGGAACCAGGATGAATCCGTCCTATCCCGCCCCGAGAACGGATTCTTCGTCGTTTCACTCCTCAGAATGACTTTTGAGGCAAAGCCCCCTTTGCCAAAGGGGGATTGGAGGGGGATTTTGGTCGTTTCGCGGATGCCTCATATTAACCTTAGAGATGGGAATACTGTTGTCCCTGTCTCTATGCCGGCAGATAGGCGATTGCCTCTATCTCTATGTGCATCGTGGGACTGGCTAGGCTCAGCGGGTGAACTATGGTGCTTGCTGGCGGTTCCTCAAGAAGTATCGGGGCGTACTTTCGGTAGAACTCCGCCTCTATTTTACGCATGCTCTCGATGTTTTTCGGGTTGGGTAGAAGCATGTGCGTCTTGACCAGGTTCTCCAGCGAGCTTCCCGTCTCCTCCAGCGATTCCTTGAGGTTGCTCAGGGTTACCCGCATCTGGTCTTCGAATTTGTCCGACTCGATTCTTGCCGTGTAAACATCGGTGGCAGTCTGTCCCGATACGATTACCAGGTTGCCTATCTTGACCGTGTTGGCGTAGTACTTCTTTATATCGCCCATGTGACGCGGGAACCCCCGCCGCCCGATATACGTGGGATACTGCCTTACCTCCCAGCCAGGCATGTACCTCGACATTACGGCGGTTATGTCCGTCTGCCCCAGGGCGTCCGGGTTGCAGAGCGATGAAATCTTGAGGAAGGTGCTCCCCGGTGGGTCGTCCATCAGGTACGGAGCGTGCATGTCGAAGTACTCCAGCTCCGTCTTCCACAGGCGGTCTGAAGCGGGGCTGTGAGAGCGGAAGACGTCCTGCGCTCCGGCGAGCAGTCCCTCGACTTTGCCCTGAAAGTGCAGTGTCTTGATGATATTACTCATCGAGGTGCCAGCCCGGTCCAGAGCCGCCCTGGCGTGAGCCAGCGCGCCGCGCCACTGCTCCTCAAAGACTTTAGTCTCAATCTTGCCGGTAGCCGGGTTCGCGGCGTCCATGGCAGAAAGGAAAAGCAGGTTGCCTACCCGCACTGACTCGGACATAAAAGCTTGCCCCGTACTGGATACGGGGGGCATCCCCGGCTCGATATTGGGGTAGACCCTGTTGACGCCGCCGAGCCGCCTGAGGCGGCTCGGGTACTTCTTAACTTCCCAGCTGGGCATATCCCTGGAAATGACGGCTATGGCGTCTATCTCGACGAGGCACTCCGGCTCAGCCAGCGCCGTGACCTCCGTGACGCAGGCGGCTGGCGGCTCGTTAACCAGCTCCGGGGCGTTTTGGCGGAAGTACTCCAGCATGGTCTGCCACATGAGCGGACAATCGGCGGCGCTCTTGAGGAAGACGTAGCTCTTGACCAGG
Source organism: Dehalococcoidia bacterium (assembly GCA_030691835.1). GTDB lineage: Bacteria > Chloroflexota > Dehalococcoidia > Dehalococcoidales > UBA3254 > JAUYDO01. The sequence goes on from JAUYDO010000007.1 coordinate 7,945, forward strand.
TTATTCATTGAGCTTCCGGCTTGCTCCAGCGCTGACCTGACATTGTCCAGCGCCGCGGTCATCTGCTTTTCAAATTGTTTGGAAGCGACTTTGCCTGTATTCAGGTCTATGCCGGCGGCGCCGGAGAGGAAGACGAGGTTGCCCACCACCGCCGAGCGCGATATGAAATCATGCCCCGTACTGGCTCCGGGAGCCTGCCCCGTACTGGAT
>JAUYDO010000008.1 GCA_030691835.1 Dehalococcoidia bacterium
TGATATAAAGCTTCTTGAAGAGCTATCGCGCACCATGATGGTCGCTTCCATGTGCGGGCTGGGACAGGCGGCGCCCACGCCGGTGCTCGATAGCCTGCAGTATTTCAGGGATGAATGGACGAGCCGAATCAAGAAAGAAACAGTGGAGCTAAAGCGATGATAACGGTTACCAAGCAGAAACCGATTGAGGAGATAACCAGGAGCCTGGAAAAATGCCCGAGCGTGTTCATTATAGGCTGCGGCACCTGCGCCACTCAGTTGCACACCGGTGGCAAGACCGAAGTCCTGGATATGAAAACCAAGATGGAAGCCGCGGGCAAAAAGGTCACCGGCTGGATGGTCATTCCAACCGCCTGCGATGAGCTGACCAAAGACGCCCTGAGTGCGTACCAGAAGGCTGTGGATGCAGCGGACTGCCTCTTGGTCATGTCCTGTGCTTTCGGGGTACAAACTGTCCGCCGTCACGCCAAGAAGCACGTTGCCGCGGCGCTAAATACGCTATTCCTCGGCAAAGAGGAGAAGCCGGGCGAAATCCTTGAGATTTGCACCCAGTGCGGGAACTGCGTCCTGGACAAAACGGGCGGTATATGCCCGGTGATACGGTGCGCCAAGGGTCTGCTGAACGGGCCCTGCGGCGGTTCAGTGCGCGGCAAGTGCGAGGTCTCGCCGGAGACCGCTTGCGCCTGGCAACTGATAATTGACCGCCTCACCGAAGAGGGCAGGCTAGATGAGCTTGAAGAAATCATGCCGCTCCGGGACTGGAGTACCAGCCCGTCCGGCGGTCCGCGCAAGATTACCATAAAATAAAGCTTTATGAAGAGCAGAGAGCGCTACGAGATACTCTACTCCATCGCCAGGGAGCTGGCTTCCAGCCTGGCTCCCGACGAGGTGCTCAACACCATCGTGGAGAGCGTCACCAGGGCGGTGAATGCCAAGGGTTGCTCCCTGATGCTGTTGACACCGGACAAGAAACAACTGACGCACACCGTCAGCTATGGACTCAGCAGGCAGTACCTGAGCAAGGGTCCGGTGATGTCCAACATCATCATCAAGGAAGTGCTCAACGGGAAATCCGTGACTGTATTGAATGCGCCCATAGACCCCAGAGTCCAGTACAAAGCCCAGGCAAAGAAGGAAGGCATTGCCTCCATGTTCTCCGTTCCGCTCAAGCCGAACGGAGAAGTTATCGGCATCATGCGTGTCTACACCTCTGAGCCGCGGCGCTTTTCCACTCAGGACGTAGGCTTTTTGGGCTATCTGGCTAATCTGGGTGCTATAGCACTGGAAAAGGCGAAACTGCACGAGGCGCTGAACAGAGACCTGGAACTGCGCTGTGCCGAAGTTGCCAAGCTCGAGGAGGAAAAGAACCGCTTTCTGCGTTTCCTGAGCATCGCCGCTCATGACCTGAAGGCGCCGCTCAGTGCCATTCAGGGGTTCATGTGGGTTATGCTCAAGGGCTTCCCGGGACCGCTTACCGATAAGCAGAAGCACATGCTGGAACGGAGCGCTCACCGCATTGATGAGCTATTAAACCTCATCAGCGACCTGCTGGACATACCGCGCATCGAGACCGGGCAAATTGTGCCGGAGATAAAAGTAATCTCACTCTACACGGTGATAAGACCCCCTGTCAGAGACCTGCGGGAACAGGCAAAAGAGAAAGGGCTCAAGTTTAAGCTGGAGCTACCTGCGGGTTTACCGAAAGTCTATGGCTCTGTCCCACGTCTCCAGCAGGTAATAAATAACCTGGTCAATAACGCCATCAAATACACCCCCGAGGGCGGGATAACACTCAGGGTAAGCCCGGTAGACTGTAATGTGCAGATTGAGGTCATGGATACGGGCATCGGAATTCCACAGCAGGACCTGCCCAAAATGTTTGAGGACTTCTACAGGGCAAGCAATAACCCCGCGGAGGTCAAGGGCACAGGCCTCGGACTGTCAATATCCAGAAGAATCGTTGAGGCGCACGGCGGCAAGATATGGGTGGAAAGCCCCTGTCCGCAGACCGGTAATGGCACCAGATTCACCTTTACCCTGCCCACTAGACACGAGACTGAACGGAGGCAACGATGAAATCGGGTTCAAACCTGGAAAAGGTTTTGGAGAGCGGCAGATTTACGGTAACTGCTGAGGCCGGTCCGCCGAAGGGCACCAGCGCGGCGGTGGTGCAGAAGAAGGGGGAGCTACTGCGCTCCTGCTGTGACGCCGTTAACGTTACTGATAACCAGACGGCTATCGTGCGCATGTGCAGTCTCGCCGGGTGCGTAATCCTGAAACAGGCGGGCGTAGAACCCGTCATGCAGATGGTGTGCCGCGACCGCAACCGCATCGCCATTCAGAGCGATATACTTGGCGCCGTGGCGCTGGGCATCCGCAATATTCTCTGCATCTCCGGTGACCACCAGAAGTTCGGCAACCACCCCACCGCCAAGGGGGTCTTTGACATCGACTCCATGCAGCTCATTCAGACCATAAAGCGGATGCGGGATGAAAAGAAATTTATCAACGGTGAAGAGGTCGCAGGGGATGTACCTCTGTTTATCGGCGCGGCGGAGAACCCCTTTGCCGACCCCTTTGAGTTCCGTGTGGTAAGGCTGGCAAAGAAAATCAAAGCCGGCGCCGACTTCATTCAAACTCAGGCGGTCTATGACGTCGGCAAGTTCGCCAAGTGGATGCAGATGATTACCGACCGTGGGCTGGATAAACAGGCGCACATTCTGGCGGGCGTGATACCGATAAGGTCAGCCGGTATGGCGCGCTACATGAGGGACTATGTC
>JAUYDO010000037.1 GCA_030691835.1 Dehalococcoidia bacterium
ACTTTCAACCCGGACGTGATAATAAGCGACTTCGAGCCTTTTGTTTCGGCAATAGGGACTATCAGGAGTATCCCGGTTATCAGCATGGACAATCAACACGTAATCTCGTTCTGTAGCCTGGAATACCCCATGGCATGGATACCCGATTACCTGCTCGCCCGCACAATCTGTGACAACATCAACAGGTTCGCCAGGCACTTTTTCCTTACCAGTTTTTTCGGTCCTGAGCTTAAACCGGATGTCTCAGTCAAGGCAACGCTGGTGGGTCCGATACAAAGAAAAGAGGTGCTATCACAAACACCCGTAAACGGAGAGCATATCCTCGTCTACATCAGAACACCGGACAGGGCGCAGTCAATTCTGCCGCTCATGGAAAAGCTGGACGCCCGCTTTATAGCCTATGGCTTCGAGCCCCCTGAAGCTGTCCGAAATGTCACGTTCAAAAAGCCATCCGACTCCGAGTTCCTGCGCGACCTGGCGAGTTCCAGGGCTGTAATCACGAACGGCGGGCACAGCCTCATCAGCGAAGCCCTGTACCTCGGTAAGCCCGTCTACTCAATCCCCACCAGGGGCGACTTCGAGCAGATGCTGAACGCTCATTACGTGGAGAGACTGGGTTACGGTCTCTGTGATATAGCGCCTTCGGGCGGACGTTTGCATGCTTTCCTGGATAATTTAAGGCATTTTGAGTGCAACATTGAAAATGACCAGCGGAAATTCAACGGCAATGAACGCTTCTTCGGACTGCTGGAAACCAGAATAGAATCGCTAGCCAAATCTCACCGTCTCCAAAAAAAGCGAGCAAGAACCCTCCTGGCGGTGCGATACTTCTCACCCAGGTAAGCCAGCATTCACCCCATCACCAAAAACAAGATTCTGCCGGCGCTTCTGGAGCGCGGGTTGATAACTTAGCATGCCTGAGATAAGTGCTTCACTATCAAAGCCGGAACTATTGTCACCCGTTGGCGACCGGGAATGCCTGCGGGCGGCGGTGGGCAACGGCGCGGACGCGGTATATCTCGGCACCAGGGAGTTCAACGCCCGTATCTTTGCCAGGAACTTCTCCCTCGAAGAGCTGGGACAGGCAATCAGGTATGCTCACAGCCGCGGCGTGCGAGTGTACCTGACGCTCAACACGCTGGTCAAAAACCATGAAATCAAGAGCTTCTTCAGGGTCCTTACGCAGGCATACGAGATTGGCATTGACGGGGTCATAATACAGCACGTCAGTTTTCTGGGAATCATAAAGAAAAACTTCCCGGGACTCAGCGTATTCATGTCCACGCAGGCAGCCATAGGCAACGCCAGCGCCGCGTCTCTCCTGAAATCCGCCGACCGAATAATCCTGCCCCGCGAGCTTCCCCTGGATGAGATTAAGAGGATAATTCAATCCGGCGCTAAAGTCGAGGTCTTTGTTCACGGGGCGCTGTGCTTCAGCTACAGCGGGCTTTGCCTCTTCTCCAGCTTCGTCAGCGAGCGTAGCGGCAACCGTGGCTGTTGCGCCCAGCTCTGCCGCCAGAGGTACAACGGCTGTTACCTGCTCAGCACCAGGGAGCTGTGCCTGGTCAGGCAAATCCCGGAGCTGATAAAAGCGGGCATCACGGGATTCAAGATTGAGGGGCGGATGCGTTCACCGCTGTACGTGGCGGTAGCCACGCGGCTCTACCGCAAGGCTATAGATTCCTTCCTTGCTGGCAATTTCACACTCCCGCGGAAGGAAATGGCTGAGATGGAGGTGGTGTTCAACCGGGAGTTCACCGAGGGCTTTATCTGCGGTGAGACGGACCTCATCGCGCCGGAGAAGCCGATGAACCGCGGCGCTTTCCTGGGCACGGCTGAAGGCGGCGAAGTGGTGCTTCAGCGCTCTTTGGCAATCGGGGATGGTGTGGGTATCTGGCGCGACGGCGAGGTCAGCGGCGCCGTTATTAAGCGCATTTTCCTGGCTGGCAGGCAGGTAGAGTCGGCTAGCGCCGGTGCAAGGGTCAACCCGGGATTTGACATGGAGAATGGCACGAGGATTTACCTGACCTCATCTCCCGGAATCAAGATTGCCCCCGATTTTGTTATCAAGAGGCAACCCATCTCACAGCCAGAGAGAAGAAAAATCAATGTTACTTTACCTGCTATAGCTCCGGCAAAAGCGCCTTCTTCCAAGCTCCTGGTCAAAGCGTACTCGCTGAAAGAAGCTAAAGAGTCCCTCGATGCCGGCGCAGACCTTGTCTTCTACAACGTCTTCTCGCCCGATTTTCCGGCGGGAGAGCCGTGGTTGGGAGCCTATCTACCCCGAATAATAAATGACGGAGAGCTGACGCGCGCCATCGAGCTACTGAGAGAAAAGAGACCCGCCGCCATTCTGACCGGCAACCTGGGTTTTTTGCCACAGCGCGCGGAATTCAGGGTGCCGGTCTACCTGGACTACTCTCTGAATGCCTTCAACGACCTTGACCTGCACTATTTACGGAGATATGAGGCGACTCCGATTCTATCCCCCGAGCTATCCCTCAAAGAGATGAGCGAGATGCAAAACAAGAACGCGGTGGTCTTTTGCCACGGCGATATAGTGCTGGTCAACACCATGATTGAGCTTAAAGATAAAAACCTAATTGATGAAAAAGGAAATGTCTTCCCCGTCAGGCGGGAGAACAGCTACTGGCAGATACTGAACAGCCGACCCTTCGGTATGTTCAATGACATTCATAAACTTATTGACGCCGGGTTCAGCCAGTTCTTTATCGACAGAGAGAGCCAGGGTGCCCGGTTCGCCGCCCTGTATCGCAGGCTCCTGAAAGAGAATGTGCCGGATAGAAGGCTGAGAAAGGGTCACACCGCAGGGCACCTGTACCGACCGGTGAGATAGTCGTCTATATCCAGCCCAGGGACACTGGTCTTTTGTAAACTCGCCAGGCATAAAGGGCAGACACGATAACTAAGGCAACGGCGAGGTACATATTGAAGCTGAAGGTAACCCTCAGTCCCATTACCAGGGCAGTCAACACCAGGAACAGGCAGATGCCAGAAAGTCTTTTCCGCCGTCGGCGCAGTGTGCTAATCTGAGGTGCCAGGTCCGCAGGAGCCGGGCTATCCGGCTTAAGCCGGCTCATCAGGACCTCTATGCGTGGTTGCAGTGAGAAGTGAATGTAAGAAAGCAAGCCGGTCAAGGTGAGCAGGGCTACCCACTTGACGACAAGAGGAGGATAGGTTAACAGATTGCCCCACCCGTACCCTGAGACATAGGTCAGAGCTAAGCCACTGACTGCCATAGTTCCCTGGAAAATAAAGCATCTCACTGCGTTGTTGCGGATGATATTCTCCATATAACGGTCGGTAAAATAGCCCAGCGGTGCGCCAAAGCGAGCCCGCTCGTTAACAACGACCAGCATATAAAACGGTGCCGCCATTGTTAGCGTTGAAAACAGATGGACCACAAGTAAGAAACCTCTCCATTCCTCCATGATGTTCTCCTTCAGTCTTTAAGCCTGGTGAACTTCTACAAGCATGAATTTTGCCCGTTCTACGATTAGCTCGCCTGCCTTATCAACTTCTTCTGGAGTGCTCCACCGGCCCAGCGTCAGGCGGAGAGCGCCCAGCGCCAACTCTCGGCTTAGTCCCATCTCCAAAAGCACACCGGAGGGCTCTGTAGAGCCGGCATGGCAAGCGGCTCCGGTGGAGGCGGCTAGCTCTGGAATTCGGCGAAGCAGTTCCTCTCCAACTACGCCACGCAGGCTTATATTGAGGGTATTCGATAGCCTTCTTTCAGGGTGCCCGTTCAAGCGAACTCTCTCTTTCCCTAAACCTTCTACGATTCTGGCATGTAGCCTGTCCCTCAAGCTTTTAACCCTCGTCCCATATTTCGGGAGTTCCTGCCCGGCAAGTTCACAAGCCACTCCCAGCCCCACTCTATAAGGCACGTTCTCGGTGCCTGCCCGCCTGCCTTTCTCCTGCCCAGCTCCGTGAATTAT
>JAUYDO010000068.1 GCA_030691835.1 Dehalococcoidia bacterium
ACGGCTCAATCACCGCGGCTGACATCACGGAGGAGCTGCAGAAGAGCACCGGGCTTGAAGTCGACAAGAGAAAGATTGACATGGCCGAACCTATAAAACAGCTCGGAGAATATGAAATAACCATCAAGCTGGCTAAGGATATTGCACCTAAGATAAAGGTCTCCGTTATCGAGAAAGAGAAGGAGCCGGAGAAGGAAAAAGAACCGGAGAAAGGTTCTACCTAGAGAATATCTATACAAGAAAAGCTGATTTAAGAGAAGGCTCGACCCTATCTTCGAAAAATCCCTCTCCCTTGATGGGAGAGGTTATAGCCTGCCCCGTACGTGATACGGGGTGAGCGTGAGACTTCATTCTGCTTTTTACACCCTCACCTTTCCGCCTCAGGCGGACTCCCACAATGTGGAGAGGAGACTGTGTAGAGGTTTTTTGGAGGAACGGCAAATAGTATCTAACATCTACACCTTTCTTAACAAATTATCCTGATGTCAGTTACAGAATGAGGGACAGGGTTCGTGAGGAACCAGAGAGGCGGGTTGTATGGCAGAGAGATTACCTCCGCACGATATTGACGCAGAAGAAGCCGCTATGGGTTCATTGCTGATAGACAGCGCGGCGATGTACAAGATGGACGGCGTCATCCAGCCGCTGGACTTCTATAGCGAACGTAACCGCTGGATTTACGAGGCATGTTTAGCTCTGCGCCAGCGCGACGAGGCAATAAATCAAATCACCGTGGCGCAGGAGCTGGCGAGACAGGGCAGACTGGAGGCATGCGGCGGCGCTGCATTCCTGAGCCATCTCATATCCATTTGCCCTACGTCGCTGGATATCGAGCACTACGCCGGGATTATCTACCGCCTCTCTATGATGCGCCGCCTCATCAGCGCCGCGGATAAGATTTCCGCCATCGGCTATCAGGCTGACCCGGATGTCGACACCAGCCTGGATAAGGCGGAGGACGTGCTTTTTGGCTTGCGCCGGGGGCAGAGTCCACGGGATTTCGTCCACATCCGCCAGTTGCTGGACAAGTACTTCGAGCCTGAGACACCGCCCGAGGAAGTGCCGGGGCAGGCGGCGGCTATCGCCCGCGTAATATCAGGCTACACCGGTCTAGACGAGTTCCTGGGCGGCTTCCAGCGCTCCGACCTTATTATCATAGCCGGCAGACCGAGCATGGGCAAGACCAGCCTGGCTCTGAGCATCGCCAGGAATGCGTCGGTGACACAGAGTGCTTGCGTCGCCATGTTCAGCCTCGAGATGTCCAGCGAGTCACTGGTACAGCGCCTGCTCGCCAGTGAAGCCAGGGTCAACTCCAGGCGCATCCGGCTCGGTACTCCGCGCACCGACGAAGAGGAGAGGCGTATCATGGATGCCATGGGCATCCTGAGCGAAGCGCCGTTTTACATTGACGATTCCCCACAACTTAAGGTGTCAGGGATGCGGAGCAAAGCCCGCCGGCTCCACTACGAGCGGGGTGTTAACATGATTATCATCGACCACCTTGGCTTGATGCAGGCTGAAAGCAAGATGGAGAACAGGGTGCAGGAGATAAGCTACATCACCCGCTCGCTAAAGGCGCTGGCGCGCGAGCTCAACGTGCCGGTTATAGCCGTGTCCCAGCTAAGCCGCGCCGCGGAGTGGAGAGCATCACACAGACCCCAGCTCTCCGACCTCCGGGACAGCGGTAGCATCGAGCAGGATGCTGATATTGTGCTGTTTATCTATCGTGATGAGTACTACTTCAGGACTGAGGAGGAATGGAGAAAGGAGCACCTGGACGAGGAGTACCCCAGGGGCATCGCCGATATAATAATTGCCAAGCACCGTAACGGACCTACCGGCGAGGTGAAACTGCGGTTCGAGCACTCGCTTGCCCGGTTTGAGAATATGCCAGTGGAAAGTGCCAGCACCGAGCAGAGCATGCTATGAAGGAGTTCAGCGGCTTTCCCTCCCGTATGCAGTTCACGCCCGTACCCAACCTTTTCTTCAGTGCTCTTTTGACACAAATAACTGACATCACCGAGATGAAGCTGACACTCCACATATTTCAATTACTCTACAGGAAAAAGGGATATCCGCGTTTCATAACATATAATGAGCTAATGAGCGATGTCAGCCTGATGAAAAGCTTAAGAGAGACGGGTAAGCCGCTGGAAGAAGCACTTCGGTGCGCCATCGAGATGGCGACGGAGCGCGGCACCATTCTGCACCTGCCCATGGAAAAGGACGGTGCTCATGAAGACGTCTACCTCCTTAACACCGAGGCTAACCGGCAGGTTATGGCTAAGATTAGAAGCGGTGAATTGGTACTGAGCGGACTGAAGGCTGGTGCACCGCCCGAGGTTGTTGCCGAGGAACCGCCTGACGTTTTCACCCTTTATGAGCAGAATATCGGCATGCTGACGCCCATGATTGCAGAAGAACTGCGTGACGCGGAAAAACAGTACCCTGTACCATGGATTAGAGACGCCATAAAAGAAGCGGTGGCGCTGAATAAGCGTAGCTGGAGATATATCGCCAAGATTCTGGAACACTGGTCGGTGGAAGGCAGGGATGATGGAGCATATCGGGGACATCTTAAAAAGACAGACCCAGACAAATACATCAAGGGCAAATACGGACACGCAGTCAGGCGCTGACGAAGACACAGCGCCGGTCTCTGACTGTCCCCTGTGCCGCGGCGCCGGTTTTGTTCACCCGCGCTCGTCTGCCGGAAAGCCGGATTTCAGCCGGGTCGTCCCCTGTCGCTGTGCCAGGGAGACTATCGAAAAGGAGCGCGCCAGCCGGCTCCGCGGCTACAGCAACCTGGGCGCGCTGGCACGCTTTACCTTTGATAGCCTGGTGCCTCACGGCAGAAGCGGAAATGCCGCCAGCCAACAGCTATTTATAAAAGCCTTTGAAGCAGCGAAAGCCTTCGCCGCTGAGCCAAAGGGATGGCTGGTACTTGCTGGACCCAGCGGCAGTGGCAAGACGCACCTGGCGGCGGCTATCGTCAACGAGCGTATCAAGCGCAACAGCCCGGCTTTTTTCCAGAGCATTCCCGACCTCCTTGACCATCTGCGCTCCGCCTTTACCCCGGGCAGTGAAATGCCGTACGACGAGCTTTTCGACCGCATATGCAACGCGCCGCTTCTGGTGCTGGACGACATGGGTATCCAGGCCAGCACTCCCTGGGCGAATGAAAAGCTAAACCAGCTCCTGAACCACCGCTTCAATGCTGA
>JAUYDO010000107.1 GCA_030691835.1 Dehalococcoidia bacterium
AAGCTGGGCATGACCCAGGTATTTGGGGATAACGGAAAGGTGAAGTCGGTGACTGCCATCGAGGCTGGACCGTGCGTGGTTACGCAGGTCAAGTCTACGGAGACGGACGGCTACAACGCGGCTCAGCTCGGTTTCGGCACAGCGAAGCGGCTTACGTCGCCGGAGAAGGGACACCTTAAGGACCTTGGTCAGTTCAAACACCTTCACGAGTTCAGGCTGGACAGCGTGGAAGGCGTTAAGCGCGGCGACAAAGTGGATGTCAGCCTGTTCAAGTCCGGTGATATCGTTGATATCACCGGCATAAGCAAGGGCAAGGGTTTCGCCGGCGTGGTCAAGCGCTATCACTTCAAGGGTGGGCACACGACTCGCGGGCAGTCTGACCGGACCCGTGCCCCGGGCTCCATCGGCGCCAGCACCTCCCCGGGAAGGGTCTGGAAGGGACAGCGCATGGGCGGGCACATGGGTAATGCGCAGGTTACCGAGCGCCACCTGGAAGTCGCCACAGCCGACACGAACCGGAACCTTCTGTTGATTGAGGGAGCGGTGCCCGGTGCCAGGAATGGAATAGTCCTGATAAGAAAATCGAGTAAAGGGAGCTAAAGGTGCAAGTCCCAGTTTATAATCTTGCGGGTGAAGTAGTAAAGAACATTGATATCAGCGACGATGTATTTGCCGTGCCTCAGAATGAAGCGGTGGTGCATCAGGCGCTGGTAAGGCAACTGGCGAACGCGCGCCAGGGCACGGTTGACACCAAGACCCGCGCCGAGGTTGCCGGTAGCGGCAGGAAGCTGTACCAGCAGAAGCACACGGGACACTCCCGCGCCGGTGATATACGGTCACCACTGCGGCGCCACGGCGGTATCATCTTCGGTCCCCACCCGAGAGACTATTCGCAGGATATGCCCAAGAAGATGCGCCGGCTCGCAATCAGGTGCGCTCTTTCCGCCAAGGCGGGAGACGGAGAGTTGAAGGTTCTGGAGACGCTCGATTTCGAGAAACCCAGGACCAAAGAGATGGCAAAGGTGCTTGATGCTTTGAGTGTGAATTCGACCGCTCTTATCGTCACCACTAACCCGTCGGAGAATGTAATACTCTCAGCGCGGAACATTCCCAGCGTGAAGACTTTACCAGCCAATTTGCTCAATATAGTTGACTTAACTTCTCACAAGTTACTGGTTATGACCGAGGCGGCGGTGCGTGTAGCGGAGCAGCTATGGGGGAAAAAGCCGTCCCAGGAGGAAAGCAGTGCATCTGTATGACGTGTTGCGGCGCCCGCTGGTTACGGAAAAGAACACCAGCCTGCAGGTCCAGAATAAATATGCCTTTCAAGTGGATAGCGATGCCAATAAGCGCCAGATAAAAGAGGCTGTCGAAAAGGCTTTCAATGTAAAGGTTACTGCCGTCAACGTAATGATAGTATCCGGTAAATCGCACCGGGCGGGGCGGCGCATAATGCTGTCCAGCTCCTGGAAGAAGGCGGTGGTTACCCTCAAACCGGGAGATAAGATACAGGTCTTCGAGGGCGTGTAAAGGAGAAGGCTGAGTGGCAATAAAGACATATAAACCGACATCTCCGGGCAGACGGTGGATGACCGGCTACACCTTCGAGGAGATAACCAGGACCAAGCCTGAGAAATCTCTTATATCACCGTTGAGGAAGAAGGCTGGGCGCAATGTCCGCGGGGTGATAACCGCACGCCACCGTGGCGGGGGTGCTAAGCAGATGCTACGCACGGTTGACTTCAGACGGGACAAGGTCGGTATTTCGGGCAAGGTTGCCGCCATAGAGTACGACCCCAACCGCTCGGCACGCATCGCGCTTATCAACTACGCCGACGGGGAGAAGCGCTATATCCTGGCTCCACTGGAGCTGAATGTGGGTGATGTCATCAAGTCCGGTCCGGACGCGGAAATCAAGTCGGGCAACCACCTTCCTCTGAAGGCTATACCCAGCGGTAGTCTGATACACAACCTTGAGATGCAGAGGGGCAAAGGTGGACAGCTCGTGCGCAGCGCCGGCGCGGTGGCACGCCTCATGGTCAAGGAGGGCAATTACGCTCTCATCCGTATGCCTTCCGGAGAGCTTAGGCGCATCCATGTCGAGTGCTCGGCTACTATAGGGCAGGTGGGCAATGTCGAACACCAGAATATATCGCTGGGCAAGGCGGGACGCAACAGGCTCCTGGGCAGGCGCCCTACCGTGAGAGGCGGAGCCATGAGTCCACGTGACCATCCTCATGGCGGTGGCAGTGGAAAGAGCCCCGTGGGTATGCCCGGTCCTAAAACGCCGTGGGGTAAACCTACTCTGGGCTATAAGACCCGCAAACCCAACAAGCCCTCGGACAAATTTATCGTAAAGCGCAGGGAGAAATAGTATGTCAAGGTCTACGAAAAAGGGTCCGGCAGTTAACCCCAAACTGATGAAGAAGGTAGAAGCGGTCAACCGCTCCAAGCAGAAGACTGTGATAAAGACCTGGGCGCGTGCGTCCACTATAATGCCGGAGATGGTTGGGCTCACGCTGGGCATACATGATGGGCGGAGGCATGTAGCGGTCCTGGTTACGGAGAATATGGTGGGGCACAGACTGGGTGAGTTTGCTCCCACGCGCACCTTCAGAGGGCACGCCGGCAGGTCGGTGAAGACTGCCGCACCCAAGAGTGCTTAGTAAGGCATTGATATGGAAGTAAGAGCGGTATCCAAAGACACGGGGGTCTCAGCATCCAAGATAAGGTTGCTGGTTAACCTGGTCAGGGGCAAGAAGGTTGACGAGGCGCTGAACATACTCAAGTTCACGCCGACACCGAACGCCCGATTCGTAGCCAAGGTAATAAAGTCGGCGGCGGCTAACGCCGAGAACAACTTTCAGATGACCCCGTCAGACCTGAAGATCGTAAAGATTTATGCCGATGTGGCGCGGACGCTGAAGAGATTCAAGCCGCGTGCTCGCGGCAGTGTCAGTCCTATACTTAAACGTTCCAGCCATATTACCGTCGTCGTTGCTGGAGAGGAGGAATAGTGGGCCGCAAAGTTCATCCTTTTGCCTTTAGACTCGGCTTCATTCGTGACTGGCAGGCAAGATGGTACGCCGATAAAGGGTATATCAAATTCCTGCAGGAAGACTTCAAGCTGAGAAAAGCTATTCGGGACAAGTATTCTGAAGCCGGCATCTCCCTGGTTGAGATTGACCGCCAGGCGAATGAAGTCGCCATAACCGTACATACCGCGCGGCCGGGTATCGTCATCGGGCGGGGCGGACAGCGCGTCGACGAGATGCGGCAGTACCTCGAAGCTCTAATCGGCAAAAAAGTCCGCCTGAACATTCAGGAAGTGCGACAGCCTGAGATGGATGCCTTCCTGGTTGCCAGGGCGATTGCCGACCAGATTGAGCGCCGTGTCGCCTATCGCCGGGCTATGAAGCAGGCTATATTCCGCACCAGACAGGCTGGTGCCAAAGGTATCAGGGTCAAGTGTGCTGGCAGACTGGGTGGTGCTGAAATCGCCCGCCGGCTTACCCTGCACGAGGGACGGGTCCCACTGCAGACCCTGCGAGCCGATATTGATTACGGTTTCACCGAAGCACACACGATGATGGGACGGATTGGGGTTAAGGTATGGATTTACAAGGGCGAAATTCTGCCTGAAGCCAAGGAAGCCGAGCCTGGAGAGGCGCCGCCGGTAGCGGCGGCGATGACCCCGCCCGCGCCTGCGGCGACTGCCCCGGCTCCGGCACCCGAAGCGGCTCCCGCTCCTGCACCAGCGCCAACTCCAAAGCCAACGGAGGTAAGCACCGATGCTACAACCCAAGCGAGTTAAATATCG
>JAUYDO010000119.1 GCA_030691835.1 Dehalococcoidia bacterium
TTATCCACCTCTTCGTCAGCCTGCTGGCACAGTCTCAGCGACTGCTCCAGACGCGATTTCATTTCATCCTTACTGGTAGACGGCGTCAGCGCCAGCCTCTCAAGCGAAAGCCTCAGCACAAAGAGCGCCTGACCGGTCTCGTCGTGAAGCTCCCGGGCAATGCGCCTGCGCTCCTCCTCCTGTGTGGTAATTATCCGGTGCAATAGCTTGCCCAGCGTGTCCCGTCCTGCCTGTACCTCTTCATATAACTTGCACCGCTCGATAGCGGCGGCTATCTGGTGTCCGCTGGCATCAAGCAGTTGAATTCTCTGCTGGTCTACGGGTCGACGGGCTGTGGCTACGCCGGCTTTGCCCCAGACAACCCCCTTAGACTGGAGCGGTGTCACGATGAACTGCCACAGGGTCTGGTTGAGTTCAGCGCCGCCCGGAATAATGGAGTAGCTGGCTGACGTGGCTGTCTCCTTGCTGGAGCGCATATTGGATATTATCTCCATTAGCTCGTCGGAGACCTCTTCGGGCAGTTCACTTGCCCAGGCGGTGGGTAGCTTGCCGTCATCGTCCGAGAGCTGTATCCAGCTCAACTGCGCCTCAAGAGCCTCGAGCAGACCCTCTGCCGCCGCCTGGAGAGTCGCCTTCAAATCAAGTGACTGATTCAGAGCACGGGCGGTGGAGTTTACCGCCAGCAGTTCACGGTTCGCCCGTAATACCTCCTTCTTCAGTTTGCGGTCTTTGCTTATATCCCTCACCAGCTCGAGCACCCCGGTTATCTGACCACCGCCGTTGCACACCGGAGACACCATTATCTCCACCCAGCGCTCGCCGCCGTCGGCCTGTCCTTCCTTGTGCGTGTGAACAACCCGTGCCGGCTTGCCCGTCTCCATGACGTGGTTCAGAGGGCACTCGCACCACGGCGGCTGGCACGGTTCCTCAGCGCCGTGATTAACCTGGTAGCAGAACTGCCCGATGATATCCTCTGCCGGCTTGCCGAGCCTCCGCGTCACCGCGCTGTTTACCTGATGCACCCGGAAATCGGAGCCGACCACTACCAACTCATCTGCGAAACAGTCAATGACCATCTGCAGGCTGTCACTGGCAGGAACATCTGTTTTGCCTGTCAGGCCCGGTTCACCGTGACGTTTGCGCCTCTGCGCGTTCTTCCGCGGTTTATTGATTGCCGGGGCTAATACGCGCTGTAGTAAGCTGAAGCGCTCTCTTCTCTCCCTACCCACCTACAGCGGCACCTCCACTGTTATTTTAGTCCCTTTGCCCGGCTGGCTGTCAATGCTCAGTGTCCCGCCGAGAAGCTCGGCGCGCTCCTGCATACCGGCTAGCCCCAGCTTGCCGGAGCGCGCAAGGTCGCCCACCCGTGCCGGAAGCTCAAACCCCTTGCCGTTATCGCTCACCGTCAGCTTAATGGTGTGGTCGGCGAACTCCAGCCTGATGCCGGCTCTGGTAGCCTGGGCATGACGGCGCATGTTGTTCAGCGCCTCCTGGGTAATGCGGAACAGCATAAGCTCTGCCTGCGGCGGGAGCTGTCGCTGAGTCCCTGCAATCTCGGTGTCCACCGTGATATTGTAGTTTTTTGTTACATCGGACGCCAGCCACTTAATCGCCGGTATCAGTCCCAGGTCATCCAGTATGGAGGGTCTTAGCTCCTGGCTGAAGTGACGGACACCTTCCAGGGCTTTCCGTACTTCTTCCCGTATATCGCCTATGGATAGCTTCGACTTGTTGTGGGCAAAATCGTCAAGGTGTCGCGAGACGACCACTAACTGCTGAGCCGTCTCGTCGTGTAGCTCCCTGGCGATGCGCTTTCGCTCGGCTTCCTGCGCTTCGCTGACCTTCTGCACATACAGTCTCAGGTTATCCTGGACTCTTTTCTGCTCGGTGATGTCACGGGCAACGTGCTGGAAGGCGAAGGGTTCCCCCTCCCGCGTGGTCAGGCTGGTGCCTATCTGCACGATGACAATACCGCCGTCTTTCTTCACCAGCTCCTGCTCATAGATGGGCACGTTTTCGCCTCTCAGAACCCTGTCATGGAACTCACGGTCCATTTTGTCCAGACCGTGTTCCGGCAGGAATGTGGAGACGCCGGCGCCTATCAACGCCTCCCGCTCGTAGCCGGTGAGCCGGCTCAAAGCGCCGTTTACAGCCAGGATTTTGCCGTTGAGGTCATGGACCCATATGGCGTCGCTGGCGTTCTCGAACAGGTCACGGTAGCTCTTCTCTGAGACGCGCAGTGCCTCAGCTACGGAGCACTCTCTTTCATAGAGGCGGGCGTTCTCGATAGCCATGCTGAGCTGGTCTCCGATTGCCATGAGCATGTCTACCTCGTCGGGATGGAAAGCCTGCTCCTGGTGTGTACCGACACCGAGTGTACCCAAGCTCCTGCCCTTGGACGTCAGCGGTACGACCAGAATATTCTTCAAGCCCTCCCGGGTCAGTGGCGTTGAACGCAGTGCCTGGTTGGCGGACATGGTGGCGATGGTAACCGGGTTCAGCGACTCCGCCGCCTCGCCGTCAGGACCCTGGCCGGGCTGAATGGTCTCAGCCAGCATGTTTGACGGCAGACCGGAGCACGCCGCCAGTTTGAACTGCCCTTTCTCGCCATCACGCAGATAGAGCCATGTCGCCTGTATATTCATCGCCTGTCCTACTCGCTCGACTGCGGCATGCAGAATCTGGTCTAACTCAAGCGACTCGTTGACGATGCGGGATATGGCGTGGAGCGTGCTCAGCCGCCGGATATGCTCGTTCAGGCGGTTTTGAGCCGCCTCGAGCTCGGACATCCGCTGTTTCCCTTTCTGCAGGGCGTATAGCAGCCAGACCAGGAGCATGCTGGTGAAGAGAACACCACCCGCTTCAAACAGTGCCTCGCGCACGCTGGTCGAGATGAAGACAGCGTGGGGCAGCATAGCGGTGGCAACCAGCACCAGTATGCTTATTCCGCCGCCGAGTCCCAGCGCCACCGAAGCATAAGCTACGGGTATAAGGAACAGGATGCGCTCCAGGGTATGTCTGGTCAGACCGAAAGATAAGAAGGAAGATAGCTGTTCCAGAAGGGGAATACTGACGAAGGCTTCCTGGTAGTGGATGATTACCAGGAGTACCATTATTACCGCAACCGCCCAGAGATGGGGATTGCGCAGTACTCCCGCCATCAAATCGGTTATTTTGTCAGAAGGTTGCTTCGCCATGGTCAACCCTCAACCGGCTAGGACAAATCTTCAAAGGATAGCCAGCCTCTTTTTACTCCCTGGAACACCGCCTCGGTGCGCGAGCCCACACCGAGCTTATTGAAGATGCTGTTCAGGTGACCCTGCACCGTCCGGATGCTGATGTACAGCTCGTCGGCGATGTCTTTGTTACTCTTGCCCCGGGACGCCAGCTTGAGCACCTGTAGCTCGCGCTCGCTAAGCTCGATTTCCGGAGCGGTTTTTTGCTCTGCGAGTTTGGCTGGGGAGGGTATTAACCGTTGAATTACCTTCCGGGCGATGACGGGGTGCAGAATGGATTCTCCGGCGTGCACCGCCCTGACTGCCTCCACTATCTCGTGACTGCTGGCGTCCTTGAGCATATAGCCCGCGGCTCCGGCTTCTAAAAGAGCGAAGACGTACTCGTCATTGTCATAGGCGGTGAGAATCAGGATTGCCACGGAGGGGCAGCGCGGTTTGACCTGCTTGGTGACCTCGATGCCGCTCATCTTGGGCATAGAGATGTCAAGGATGGCTACGTCCGGCTTTAGCTCTTCGATGAGCTTGACCGCTTCCTGCCCATCAGCGGCGGCGCCAACTACCTCCATGTCTCCTTCGGCTTCGAGCAGACTCCGGGTGCCCTCTCTTACCACGGCATGGTCATCGGCAATCACGATGCGGATTTTGTCCATGTAAACTCTCTTTATACCCCTGTTCTCTCTCCACAGCAAGTATAACGCAACCGTAGAGTACACTTCAACAAAGAGGAGCAGATGATTAAACTCTAAGTCTTAATTTCTAACTCCTAACCCGGACGATTCGGAACCAAATTTAGTTGTCAGTCATCAGTTATCAGATAAGAGCTAATCCGCCTAAGGCGGACTGAAAACTGACTACTGAAAGCTTAATGCTGATAGCTAATAATATTCGGATTTTAATTTTTCCCTTGAGGGGGGCATGGGGTGAGCCCACCAGCAGGTAGAAATACCTGCTCCGTCAAGCATTTCCACCCTTGCAGGCTGGTGAACTGCCAGCCATTATGCCTGTCTCAAAACAGGTGTCACGGCGGATGTCGCTAATCATGGTAGGTGGTATTCTCAAAGTGAAAGAAATAAAGGAGGTGCAAGATGAAAGTACTGAAGACAATCGGCAAGGTAACCCTGGTTCTCCTCGGCTGTGTCCTGATGCCAGTACTCATCTGGGTAGCCCTTGGCGCCGCCGTATATCAGAAATTCAGAGCGCGTAAGGCTCAGACAGCTCCAGCCCCGACCTTCGGACAGATAATCGCCGCCGCTGGTTTCAGGAGAAAGTAACTGAGGCAGTAGTAGACGGAAGGAGGCGCTGAGATGAAGGCTCTAAAGAAAATCGGTAAGGTGATACTGGTAATAATCGGGTGCATTCTGATGCCGGTCTTAATCTGGGTAGCCCTGGCAGCCGCGATATACCACAGAATCAGAGTGTTCAGGACTCATAAAGTCCCGGCATGGGAGCAGGTGCTCGCCGGCTACAAGAGATAGCCTTGAAGGCAGTTCCCATGAAGTGCTAATAAATGCAGGCACCGGGTTAACCCGGTGCCTGCATAGTTTTAAGACCACGGTTGTCTCTTACTTCACCAGCATCTCTTTCATCGGTTTCCAGTAATAGTCCCGCCAGCCCTGGCTGATATCCTTATAGAACTCCTCCGGCACGCCGCTCTGGGTAAAGGTAAGGCGCGTGCCGCCTTCCACTTCCTTGAGCGAAAAGGTAGCCCTGGAGTAGTGCCCCTCGGGCCAGTCACTGCCGCGCCACGCCTGCACAATCTTCTGGTCCGGCACCAACTCACGGTTCTTTCCCTCAATATAGCCGTCATAAGCCGTGACCTTACCCCCGACCCTGCGGCTGATGCTCGCCTTCCCGCCGGTGAATTTACCGTGCTTCCGCGCGTCCATCAGCGCCTCATACACCGCGTGCGCCGGGGCTTTAATGGTCACCTGCTGACGGATTGTTTTGGTGCTCATTTGGTTCTCCTCTGTTTATAATCATACACGATTATACCAGATGCCATTTTGCAGAACAATACAGAGCAGAAACAAAAATGGGGGAGCGCCAAGGCGCTCCCCCATTTACAATCAGGTTGCTTTTGTTACCTCCGGATTCCTGACATCAGCGCCTCGGCGTAGGACTCCTTGCCAGAAACGGTGATGAACACCCGGTTGCCGTCGACATTGAGCAGTACCGGAATGGTCCTGCCTATGTTGAAGGAGCCTTTGAACACGGTCAGATTGCCCAAGGTTGCCCTGGTGTATCCCGCGCTCTCCAGCGCCTTGCTGGCTACGGGACCGAAAACCAGACCAGGGAAAGTGGATTTAACAGAAACCGTTAGCCCAAAATCGGCGTCCCAGATGGTGTTGCTCGGCAGCCTCTGCAATATGTCTATGATATCTATCTGCTGGGGTGCGTAAAGCCCGAAGGTAACCACCTCCGGCTTAGCCCAGGTGAATATGGTGTCTATCCGCTCCGCCGTTGCCGAATCCGAGTGCTGTTTCAATATATTAATCAGCGCTCTGTTGGGTCTGACGACGCCGATAGCAGCGAACCTGGTGGAGCCGCCGTCGGGCATCAGCGCCACTTCCTCCAGCGCTCTCTTATCGTCGTACCGTTTCATGTTGTTGTTTGAGATTAGTGATTTCAAGCTCTGCCCCGGACCTCCGTCACCTTGCACAAAGTAAATGTTCCGGTCCGAAAGTTTGGTCCAGACCTCAGCCTCAGCCGGTATCTGTGAATGAATCCTGGAGGCGTCCGATGCGCTGGCGAAGGTCAGCGCGCCAGCGATGGTAAATTTGTCATCATCCCTGGCAACGCCCCAGAGCGCCAGCGATTCCACGGTGACATCAGCCTGCGCCCCGACCAGGCTCAGCGGCACCTTGGTGGGGCTAGCCTGCTTGATGAGGATGAATATATCCAGGTCTCTATTGGGCACCATGGTCGCCGCGAGCCTCTGCGCCGGCGCTGACGCCGGCGCATCCGGAGCCCGGCACGCAGTGCCGAGGAGCGGCAGAGCCAGCATTAAGATTACCAGTCCAACCATCGTCAGATATCTATGATGTTTGCGATATGTCATATTTCCCTCCTTGTCCCTGTCCAATATATTCTACAACATAATATAACGAGTGAGACACCCGACGTGTTAGCAAGGAGGATACCGGTACCAAAGTACGGCACGGCTATTCTCAGTCGGAAATTATTGCGAGAGTCTTTCGCGAGAAGTACATGTAGGGACGGAGTGTCAACCTATCCCCCTGTCCTCCTTTCCTCCTGACTTCTATCACCTTTGACCATTTAGCTTCTAAATTAGGTTTTTGGGGACACTAAAGAGATGAAGTTCTTCCTTTTATTCCCTCTCCCCGACGTGGGAGTCCGCCTGAGGCGGACCTCTGGCGCTCTCGCAATCTATCATGTCTCTTGTCAGAGACACCACAATGTATGAAAATATTCAGTATCTTATCCCTTCTCCCTCGAGGGGAGAAGGTCAGAGCCTGCCCCGTACCTGATACGGGGATGAGGGTGAAACCGATTCAATTGGCTCCCCTCACTCTAACTCTCTCCGTTCGGCTGAGCGTTCGACTGAGCTCACGCCGAAGTCTCACGACGAAGCCCGCAAGGGGCGAGAGGACTC
>JAUYDO010000146.1 GCA_030691835.1 Dehalococcoidia bacterium
CCCAACAAGCTGAACTGCCTGGTACTGGGTTTTCTGCTGTCCGAGGGTATAATCACCAGCATGGGCGATGTGGTGAGCATGAGGGTCTGCGAAGACGAATCGCTGGCTGACATCCGGCTGAAGTGTGAGTTCACACCGCCGAAGAGGCGGGTGCTGACATCCGGGTGCGGCGGCGGAGTTGGTTTTACCACCGATGTAAAGAGCAAAGTGAGCTCGGATTTGACCGTCGCTCCGTCACAGATATTGTCTCTTATGAAGCGCCTGCTCACGGAGGCGGAGCTGTACCAGTTCACTGGCGGGGTACACACCTCGGCGCTGTGCGATAGCCAGAACATGCTGGTCATGGCGGAAGATGTCGGCAGGCATAATACGCTGGATAAGATACTGGGTGAATGTCTGCTGAGGAAGATTACTACCAAAGACAGGCTCCTGCTGACCACCGGGCGGCTCTCGTCCGAGATGCTGCGCTAGGCGGTGAATATGGAGACGCCGGTTGTCGCTTCTTTGACTTCGCCCACGGAGCGGGCAATTCAGATTGCCAGAGATGCCGGTATTGCGCTGGTCGGCTATACCCGTGGCAGATACCTCTCCGTGTACACCTGCCCGGAGCGGCTGGCAAGCGAGTAATTATATAAAGTAAAATAGGTAGAGTGGGGAGGGAAATATGCCATTTAAGCTGGGACCCTGGGAAATAGGTCTAATCATCGTTATTATACTTATCGTCTTTGGCGTGGGGAAACTGCCGCAGGTGGGCAGTGCCCTGGGCAAGGGACTGCGGTCTTTCCGCTCCGCCAGCAAGGGCGAAGATGAAGAGTCTGAAACCACTAAAGCTAAGGAGACTGAAGCGCCCAAAGCCAAGGCGGCCGAGGCACCAAACGCCGAAGCCGCCAAAAAAACCGAAAGCACCAAGTAAGGTTGCTAACCTGCTCTTGAGCCTCGTGGAGCGTTTTTTACTGTCATTCGAAGTCCGCCTCAGGCGGGCTCCTCAGAATGACAAATTATTACAAGGTACCACCATCTGCACCGTAACCCTCTGCCCCTTTTTCAATGATTCAATGCCCTCGGGGAGGCAGATAAAGCACGTAGTCTCCGCCATCGACTTCAGCCGGCTGGTCTCGCTGTAGGGTGTGACCGCATAGTCTCCGTCCGAATTCCTCGCCAGCTTGCCGCTCCGGAACTCGGTCCATGCCGGGTGCCTTCGCCTTATGTCTTCGGTGAGGGTCGCCGTGGCGGTGGGCAGCGCCGTACCGATGTGTCCCGCCATCTTCAGCACTCCGGGCAGGGCGAGCTGGAGAAAAGCCATCTGGTTGCTCGGCGGACCGCCGGGCAGACAGAACACCGGTTTATTTTGCCACAGCCCGAAGACTATGCCTTTCCCCGGACCGATGCGGACGTGATGAAATAGAATGCGCCAGCCCAGCTCGTCCAGCACCCCGACCACCAGGTCGCGCTCACTCCCCCACGCGCCGCCGCTGGTCATTATGACGTCCGCCCGGGAGAAACAGCGCAACAGCTCCTGCTGAATCGCTTCCCCGCTGTCGCCCGCCAGCGCCATGTGGTTTGATATACCGAAGGCGGAGAGCCACGCGCTGACGTTCACCAGGTTGCTGGCATAGAGCTGTCCGTCACTGAGCTTTTGCCCCGGTGCCACCACCTCATCGCCGATGCCCAGCAGGGCGGCATCCGGTCTTTTGTACACTTTGACCCGGTCTACGCCGCCGGCGGCGATGAGTCCCAGCCGCGCCGGAAGAAGCGCCTGTCCTTTTTCCGCGATTACCGTTCCCGCCTTTACGTCACCCCCGGCGGGGAAGATGTTCCGCTCTTTGCCGGCATCCGCTTTTACGTAGACCTCCGTCGCTACCTCATCACAGAACTCGCCGGAGATGATGGAGTCGGCGCCCTGCGGCAGTGGCGAGCCGGAGAGTATTCTTACGGCAGTGCCCGGCGTGACCGTTCCTTCGTACCGGTGCCCGGCGAAGCCGGAGCCGATGACGCGCAGGCGCACCGGCTGGTCCGGCGAGGCAAGTGCGACATCCTCCGACCTGACGGCGAAGCCGTCCTTCAGGGACATGTTATGGGTAGGGGTGTTCACCAGCGCCACGACGTCCTCCGCCGCCACCATCCCGACGCATGAGTCCACGCCCAGGGTCTCTACGCCAACGGGAAGAGCGTTTGCCAGGACAAGAGCCAGGGCGTCCCGGTATCCGATGTATTCTTTTCCTTCGTCAATCTCTGGAGACATTCGATTTCTCCTTTATATGCAGGAAACTGCGTGAAAATGGCAAAACATTGTAGTAGGGGCAGGCCCCTGTGCCTGCCCTGAAACTGTGCCTGCCCTGAAACTGTGCCTGCCCTGAAACGGGCAACCACAGGGGGTTGCCCCTACACCAATAATCAGGGCATTAATAATCTCTTAACAATTTAATAATACTATGTCTACTATATATCACGGATGACGCCGATTCAAATAGACCCGGCTAACTTTGTATAAGGCGACTACGTTATTAAATAGCGGAAGGGTGGTATTGTCACCCCTGCGCAGGCAGGGGTCTACCGGGGAAAAGGAGGGGTGGATTCCCGCTTTCGCGGGAATGACAAAAAGCCCTTTAGTTCCTGAGTATCAACAAAAACGAACGGGTCATATAAAAATACCCTACTCCATATTAAGGATAATGGTGCTATAATGTCTGTATCACACAGAAGTAACACTGTCATTCTGAGCGCTTTCTTTTGTCATTGCGACCCCGTACTTGATACGGGGGAAGCAATCCGTGAAATCCGGGGGTACGGATTGCTTCGTCGTCCCGATGCGTCGGGACTCCTCGCAATGACATTGCGGATTAGCTATTGACAGAGTGTGGTATAATAGTATGAGAGTATTAAGAGAAGTTGCTCTCTATAAGGAGGTGATGCCATGGTGTGAGCCCGGAAGGGAAAGAAAACTATAACAAAGGAACACAGAAACCATGGATAACTTTGTCTCCATATAAATTTGAAAGAAGGGGACAAAGGGTTCTCTTTTGTGTATGGAGACTTAAATAAAAATGGAGGAAACTTAAAGGTCGTATGAAAAGTAAATTAGTTAAAATATGGGGTGTAGTCCTGACGCTTGTTGTGCTCATCGGGCTACTTGTGCCCGCGGCTGCCCCGGTGTCAGCCGGCAACATGCAATGGACGGAAATGACTACCCCTAACTACAGTAACGGACAGTTTCGCCCCGGTAGCGACGTAGACTTCTTTGTCGTAGCTCCGGATGGCAAGACAATGTTCAGTTACAGCAATGCTGTAGCCGCCGTCGCGACAGCCGCGGCTGCCATCGGTGCTGTCACACTTACAGTAGATAGCACGGAAGGCTTTCCGGCTGCCTCTGCTGCTCTTGTCATCGGTGGTGCGGCAGTAGTAACCTACGCCGCCAAGACTGCTACCAGCTTCACCGGTATCCCGGCAGCGGGTGCCGGCTCCATCGCCGTAGCCCACCTTGTAGGTGAGACGGTTACTGACGTTGGCGCTCAAGGTCTTTTGCTGAAATCCACCGATGGTGGTGTCACCTGGAA
>JAUYDO010000303.1 GCA_030691835.1 Dehalococcoidia bacterium
GCCGCACGGTCCGGTGGGGTCGGGCTGGTTGAGCAGGACGATGTCCAGCTCCGGCATGTCCAGGGTACTGGCAATCTTGTACGTATCGAAATCGTCGGTGAGCACGCACCCGGTCTTCTCATCCATCACCGGGTCTTCCCACAGTGCGAAGCCGAGCCCCTGCGCCGCTCCGCCCTCTAGCTGACCTTCCACGGTCATGGGATTGATAGACTGACCGCTGTCGTTGACCACAACCATCTTGACGGGAGTCACTTCACCGGTCTCCGTGTCCACCTCGACCTCGGTGAATGCCGCCTGATACGGCGGCGGCGAGGTGCTGGGGCGGTATGAGCAGGTACCCATAAGCTGCTCCACATCTCCGAGGGTATAGATGGCTTCTTTAGTCACATCTGCCGAGGTGATTGATTTCTTCGGGTCTGACTTGACGAAGATAACCTTGTTCTTGACGTCAAGCTCGTCGGCGCTGACGCCCAGCTTCTTCGCGGCGCGGGTGAGCAGTTTCTTTCTGGCATCCTGGGCGGCGCGGTACACCGTATTGCCGACAATGTACATCGTTCTCGAAGCGTGGGAGCCGATTTCGAACAGGGTAGCGTCGGTATCGCCCCATACCACCTTTACTTCCTCGAAGGGCATGCCCAGTATCTCTGCCACTATCTGCGCCATGGACGTGTAAGCATGTGTGCCGATGGGCGGTGTTGACATAATGAGTGAGACGGTTGCGTCCTCGTTGAACTTAATGAGGGCGTTGCTGTGCTCGATATGCACGGGCCAGGCGCCACTGACGTGCGACATGCAGGATACGCCAACGCCTCTTCGCTTGTTGCCCGTACCGAGTTTCTTGCCGTATTTCTTTTTCCAGCCTATCTTCTTGGCACCGAGCTTGATGCAGTCAGCCATGGCGGTGGTGGTGATAGGGAAGTCGGGACCGAAGGCGCCGGGGTCGCCTACCTGGCATAAATTTTTTTGCCTGAACTCGAGCGGGTCCATGCCCAGCTTTGCGGCGGCTTCGTCCATGACCTGCTCTCGGACGAAGCACTCCTCCGGATTGCCGAAGCCGCGCATAGCGCCACACCCGACTTTGTTTGTATAAACGACATCCGCCTCAGCCTTGAAGGTCCTGGTGCGGTACAGGGGGTTGCAGCACGAGGTGGCAATTAGCGCGGTGAGGGCGGCGCAATCGATATACGCGCCAGCCTTCGAAATTACCTTCCGCTCCATGGCGGTGATGGTGCCGTCCTTCTTGACCCCCATCTTCAGATTATAAGGACCCAGGCACGCCCTGGTCTGGCGGTCGACGAATTCCTCCTGTCGGCTATAGACCAGCTTGACTGGCTTACCCGTTTTCTGAGCGAGCAGGACCGCTATTGGCTCGCGGAAGACAGCAAGCCCGGCGCCGAAGCCGCCACCGATGTTCTCCGTCCTTATTCTTATCATTCCGATAGGCATATCGAAGATATAGGCAAGCATTCTCCTGAGGAGGAAGGGCAGTTGAATCTGCGACCAGAGCGTCACCTTACCCTGTGCGTCAAAGCTGGCGAGACAGCAGAAGGTCTCCAGGGCAGATTGCCTCTGCTTGGTGGTATACCCCGTCTCATCCACGATATATTCAGCTTCTTTGAAACCGACCTTCACGTCTCCAACGGGCTTATGACACACGTGCACGGCGAGGTTGTTGACCACAGGCTCTCTTTTCGGATAGCCATCGTCCTGCCGCCTCTCGACGAAGTCATGCACCTGGGGCGCACCTTTCTCCAGAGCTTCAAGCTCATCGAAGACGGCGGGTAGCTTTTTGTACCTGACCTTGATTAGTGCAAGCGCCTCTTCAGCCACCTTTTCATTCACAGCGGCTACCGCGGCGACCGCCTCACCCCAGTAACGTACCCTGTTTTCCAGGATGCGCTGGTCATAAACGCCCCAGACCTCGATTCCGGTGTAGCTCTGTAGGTTCATCAGCGTGCCGGTGTACTGCTTCTGAGGGGAGTCCTTATATGTAATGACAGCCCCAACGCCGGGCAGTCTCTCCGCCTTCGAAGTGTCGATATCCAGAATCTTTGCGTGAGCAAAGGGGCTGTGGAGCACTTTGGCGATGAGCATGTTGGGCAGGCGCATGTCGGAGACGAACTGTGCGGCACCGGTCACCTTCGCCACGCCGGCGACATCGGGCATCCTTTTTCCAACCACGGAATAGCTCTGCGTTACCATGTTATACAGCCTCCTTTGATGCTATCGGCGGCGGCTCGCACTGCCTCGATTATCTTGACGTATCCGGTGCAGCGGCAGAGATTGCCAGCCAGCGCCTCTTTCACATCTTGCTCGGTGGGCTCCGGGTTCCTGTCAAGGAGAGCTTTCGCCGAAAGAATCATACCCGGGGTGCAGAAACCGCACTGTACCCCGCCACGGTCTATGAAGGCTTGCTGTAAAGGGTGCAGGTTGTTGCCCCTGGCTATTCCCTCGATGGTGGTGATATTCTTGCCTCTGACCGACCAGGCGAGGGTGAGGCAGGACAGGATAGGCTCTCCGTCAACCAGCACGGTACAGGCTCCGCAGTTGCCGCTGGCGGAGCAGCCCTGCTTGGTGCCCGTGAGCCCGAGATTGTCTCTCAATAGCTCCAGCAGGGTGGTGTTGGATTCGACCAGCTCTTCGTAGGTCTCGCCGTTAACTATGAATTTAGCTGCATCTTTTCTCATCTCTTCCCCCTTTACTTTGCTCTCTCCGCTGCCAACTCAAGGGCGCGTCTTACGAGTACGGCGACCATCTCTTTTCTGTACCAGGCACTGCCACGCAGGTCTGATATTGGCTTGGACTCTTTGGCGGCAAGCTCTCCCGCTTCAGCGATGAGGGCTTTATCCAGTTTCTTCCCTCTGAGCAGTTTTTCCGTCTTACTTGCCCTGATGACGGTGGGCGCCACCGCGCCGAGCGCTATCCTCGCCTGCTTACAGACGCCGTCAGCCATGGTTACCATCGCTGCGGCGTTGACCCTGGCGATGCACGCCTTGGTGTGTGCCAGCTTCATGAAGGCGGCGCCTGAGCCGGCGGGTATCGCCGGTATCGTAAGCTCGGTGACGAACTGGTCTGGTTCCAGTATGTTCTGGCACACCGGAATGAAGAAGTCCTCGATGGCTACGGTCTTCTTGCCATCCGGTCCGGCTATTCTGAGCTTAGCGCCAAGGATGTAGAGCACCGGCGCTATGTCCGAAGCCGGTGTAGCCACGCAGAGGTTGCCTATTACCGTGCCCATGGTCTTTACCTGAATCGAAGCTATCTGGTGTGCGGCTTCCCAGAGCACGGGGAAGCCCTCCTTGACCTCCGGGGATAGCTCCAGAGCGCGGATGCTGGTCATAGGTCCGATTCTTAAGCCTCTGCCGTTGCCTCCCCGGATATAGTTCAGTCCTGGTATTCTCCGGATGCTCACCAGGCAAGCGGGCTGTTTGATTTGCCAGCGCCTCATCTTCTGGATGAGGTCCAGTCCGCCGGCGAGCACTTTGCCTTTAGCGCCGCATTTGCTCAAATACTGCAGCGCCTCAGGTATTGATTCCGGCTCGAGTAGCTCAAAAGGTCTCAGGGTCCTGTGCATTTTACCCTCCTTCCCTAACAAGCGTTATGCGCTCATTCAGGCGTTTTTAAACATGTCCGGCCATTTGTTCTTTACCCGGTTTTCTAGCTCCGGGGCAATGGTGACAGGTGTGGGGAACTGGTCTATCCAGTTGAATGGCTTACACGCCATGATGATGGCTGTCGGCAGCGTAAGGTCTTTGACCCTCTTTAACTCGGGGTTAGCCAGCAACGGGTCGAGCTTGCTGGTCCAGTTGCCTTTGATGACCTCAATCTGGTCTACGGTGGCTCTCTGCCCCAGGGCGAAGAGCACCTCCCTTAAATTCGTCGGGTCAACATCCTCGTCAACCACGATGACGAACCTGCGGTCGAAGGGATAAAAGCCGAGGGCAGCCATCGCCGCATGCTTGGCATGTCCCGGGT
>JAUYDO010000309.1 GCA_030691835.1 Dehalococcoidia bacterium
GTGGTAAATAACCGGAAGGTCGAGTTCAGGGACGCCACATCCCTGTGGGGCATGGAGACGGCACAGGCACAGCAGGCAATGCTGGGTGGACTATCGGCGAAAAAAGCCGCCACCCTGGCTATCGGTCCCGCCGGAGAGAAGCAGTTGAAGTACGCCGCCATCATGGTCGATGGTCCGGTATACCGCGCCTACGGCAGGGGCGGCAGTGGCTGTGTCATGGGTTCAAAGAAGCTCAAGGGAATCGTGATAACCGGAGACACCGAGGTAGAAGCCGGTGATAAAGACAGGTTTGAGAAGGTCAAGAAGTCCGTCATGGACAAGGTCAAGGAGCAGAAGGACTGGGCAACCAACTGGCAGAAATACGGCACGCGGCGTGGCCTCATCACCCTGAGCAAGCTCGGCATACTGCCCACCCGGAACTGGCGCGGAGGCACCTTCGAAGGTGTCGAGGGCTTGTGCTTCGTTACCACGGAGAAGGAGTGGCCCTGGAAGATCAGGGCGTGCGGTCCCTATTGCCCTACTCCCTGCTCGGACTATATTGAAATCGGCAAGGGCGGGTACGCCGGCGCGCACTGCGACGGTCCCGAGTACGAGACGCTCTACGCCTTCGGCTCCAACTGCGGCATAGGCAAGCTGGACGCAATCGTGGCGGCTGACCAGATATGCGATGAGAACGGGCTGGACACCATGTCCGCCGGATTGAGCATCAGCTTCGCCATGGAGTGCTTCGAGAGGGGGCTAATCAGCGCCAGAGACACCGACGGCATAGAGCTACGCTTCGGCGATGACAGGGCAATGCTCACCACGCTCAAGAAGATAATAGACCAGGAGGGCTTCGGCAGAGTGCTGGCTGAGGGCGTAAGGAAGATGTCGGCACAAATCAAAGGCTCGGAGTCCTTCGCCATGCACAGCAAGGGGCTGGAGCTCGGCGGCTACGAGTGCCGGGGACTGAACGGACAGGCTCTCCAGTTCGCCATCGATAACCGCGGCGGCTGTCACCACGGCTACGGTGTGCCCGCCAGGACGGAAGCCTTCGAGGGCACCGGGACTCAGGTGCAGGGCAAGGGAGAGCAGGTCAAAAACATGGCAATCGGGCAGATTATCATGGACTGCATCCCCGCCTGTTCCTTTTCCCGGCTGGTGATGAGTCCCACTGACGTGGCGCTGACCTCGCTCCTGGGCGAGGAGTGGACTCCCGCGGCGGTAAGGGAAGTCGGCATGAGGATAATGTGCACCGAGCGCCTGTTCAACATGCGCGAGGGCATCTCGCGCAAAGATGATAGTCTGCCGGGCAGACTGCTCAACGAGCCCAAGCCGGACGGACCGAACAAGGGTGCGGTGGTACCGCTGGAGCAACTAAGAGACCTGTATTACCAGGCTATGGGCTGGGACCCCTTGACCGGCAACCCGCCGGACTCGGTGCTGGCACAACTGGGCATAAGCAAGTAGATTTTCGGTACGGCATAACTATAGTCCTCCGCTCACAAAGAGCGGGGTACTTTGTTTTGGAAGTGGTATTTCCTCCGCCTTGTCTGCTATAATATGACCTGATAAATACGGTTGAGCTTTGCTCAGGAGTGCTATTTGGCAAACGAAGAGAAGCTGGACCTCCAGCACCTGAAACAGCGGTTGGATTTGCTGGATGAGCGCCTGGATAACGTGGACTCAGCCCTGACCGCCGTCGCCGAACGCATCATGAAACAGCCAATCAATATCCACCTTACCTGCCCCCATTGCGGTAAGAGCATCGAGATATCCCTGGTGGGCAATCCCAAGTTCACCGGCTAAAAAACCTTGGAGCATGATTTTACCCCCGATTTTATAAATAATTAGCTGTGCAGGTAATAATTATGACTGAACTGATGATAGTAGTCATATATTTCATGGCGGTAATCGCCATAGGCATAGTAAGCCGGCAAAGACGCTGGGGTCTTGACGATTTCTTTGTTTCTGGGCGCAGGTGCTCCGCTCTGTTTGTCACCGGCTCACTGCTGGCTACCATGATAGGCGGTTCGGCGACCATAGGCATGGCGGGTCTGGGCTTTACTCAGGGTCTCACCGGCGCGTGGTGGCTGCTGGTGGGCACTATAGGGCTGTTATTCCTGGGGTTTTTCTTTGCCAGAAAGGTCAGGGAATACGGGCTTTATACCCTGCCCGCGCTCCTGGGCAAGCAATATGACCGCCGTATCTCCCTGGCGTCTTCAATTCTCATAGTTATTGCCTGGCTTGGTGTTATCGCCGGTCAGATTATCGCTGCGGGCAAAATCCTCTCGGCGCTGGGGATTGGCAGTGCCACGCTGTGGATGGTGCTCTTCAGCGCCACCTTCATAGGCTATGTGATAATCGGCGGACAGGATGCGGTCATCCGCACCGACCTCCTTCAGATTATAATAATTGGTCTGGGGATATTTGCCGGAGCGGGATTGCTCCTGTGGCATACCGGAGGGCTGACCGCACTGCAGGCTTCACTTCCGGCAGACCGGTTCGCCTTCCCCTTCAGCTCAAAATTCGGGCCTATGGAATTTGCTACCTACCTCTTCTTGGTGGGGTCGACTTACGCGGTCGGACCCGATATGTATTCCCGCCTGTTCTGTGCCAGAGACGCAAGAACGGCGAAGGTCTCGGTGTTCTGGGCGGCAGTTGTTTTAATCCCGTTTGCCTTCGCCATAACCATAATTGGCGTGGGCGCATCATCACTTTTCCCCACGATTCAGGCGGAGCAGGCTTTCCCCACGGTTGCCAGGCAGGTTTTCCCGCCGCTGGTGGGGGGACTGGTTATCGCCGCCCTCGTCTCTGCCGTCATGTCCTCGGCGGATACCACGCTGATGAGCGCCAGCACCATATTAACGACAGACATAGTCAAGCACTTTAAGCCCGACCTCAGTGACAAAAGGACTATCACCATATCCCGGTGGTCGATTCTGGTGCTGGGGATATTTTCCCTGTTGCTGGCTCTTGTGCTGAAGGGTGTCATAAGCGCGCTGATGTTTGCCTCCACGATTTACACCTGTGGCGTCATACTGCCGGTTATCGTCGGTTTTTACAGGAAACGGCTGAAGGTCACTGCAACAGCAGCACTGGCGGCGGTTATCGGCGGTGGAGCCGCAGGTCTGGCAAGCAAGCTACTGGGGATAAAGTACCTGGATTTGGGCGGTCTGGCGGTAGCCGCCATTCTGCTGGTCGTGGTGAGCATTATCGAGAACAGACGGCGGAAACTACAGTAATCCGAGGTACCAGTCCAGGAGCGCGTTACCCCAGACCAGTGTAGCCATAGTTCCCAGCGCCAGGAACGGCCCGAAGGGGATAGCCTCTTTACGCTTCTTGATGCGCAGGACCAGCAGGAAAATGGCTACCAGTCCGCCCAGTATAACGCCTATGAATAGAGCCACTATCAACAGGGGGAAGCCAGTGACCAATCCGATAAGTCCCGCCAGTTTGACGTCGCCGAAGCCCATTCCTCGTCCCCTGGTGGCGATAACCGGTATCAGCAGGAAGATAAAACCGATAGCCATGCCGATAAGTCCGCTGATAATGCCAAAGCTTGATAGGAAAGCGTCAATAAGCAGCACTACTATAGTCGTGGGGTAGACTATCTTGTTCAGAATAAGCCTGTGCTCGAGGTCGATAACCCCCAGCACGATAAACAGGCAAAAATAGAATACCGTGACGCCGAAATGCGCACTCAAACCGTAGTACCAGAACAGAAGTATGAAGACCAGCGCCGCAGCCAGCTCAACCAGGAACACCCTCAGCGGAATTCTGGCGCCGCAGTGCCGGCACCTGCCGCGGAGCCACAGGTAGCTGAAGACGGGTATCAGCTCCGTTGGAGAAATTCTGCGCTGGCAGGATTCGCAGAATGAGGGCGGATATACCAGCGATTTACCGGCGGGCAAGCGGTCGATGCAGACATTGAGGAAACTGCCAACGGCAGCGCCGAGCAAACCGAAGATAATTGTTAGAAGCAAGCCCATTGTGTTACATTTTGCCCTCTTTTCGCCGCGGCGTCAACTGACGACTTGGATAGGTTTCCCGCGAAATTCAAAGTAAAGCACCTGAATCCCCCCTCTTTCCCCCTTTGCAGCCTTGCCCTAAAAGTAC
>JAUYDO010000299.1 GCA_030691835.1 Dehalococcoidia bacterium
GCCGGTGGTAGAAACGGTTCCGGGTGGAATAGAGAAGAACCCGGTGCACATCCCGCTCGCAGACAAAAAGCGCCTGCTTGATGAGTATAACCAGATTATCTGGCGAACCCCAAAGCTCCAGACCTCCACCATCGGTTACAGCGATGTATATAAGAAGACAGTGTTTGTGAGCTCTGCGGGCAGTTACATCGTGCAGGAGCGGGCAGACATAAACCTGCGACTCTCTGCCATTGCCGCCGATAAGGGCGAGGTCCAGCAGGTGGGACTCAGCCTGGGCAGCCGCGGCGATTTCAGCCAGATACAGGGTCTTCACAGGCAGGTGGAGGCGATGGCACAGCACGCCGTGGAGATACTCTCGGCGCCCAGGGCTAAGGGCGGGGAGTACACGGTGGTGCTGGACCCCATTCTCGCCGGCGTCTTTATCCATGAGGCTTTCGGACATCTCTCCGAGGCTGACCACGTCTATGAGAATGAGCGCCTGCGCGAGCTTATGACCCTGGGCAAGCAGTTCGGCAGTAAGGAACTGAACGTAATTGACGGCGCCGCCGTGCCCGGGCTCCGCGGCAGTTACAGGTATGATGACGAGGGTGTACGCGCCACCAGGACCTACCTCATCAGGGAAGGCAAGCTGGTGGGCAGACTTCATTCCAGGGAGACCGCCGCCAAGATGAAAGAAAATCCGACCGGGAACGCCAGGGCGGTGAGCTACCGCTATCCGCCTATTGTACGCATGACCAACACCTTTATCGAGCCGGGGAAAGCGTCTTTCGAAGAGATAATCGGAGACATTAAAGAGGGTATATATACCAGGAACTGGTACGGCGGCACGACCAGTATGGAGATGTTCACCTTCTCCGCCGGTGAAGCCTATATGATACGCAACGGCAAGGTCGCCGAGATGCTTAGACCGGTTGTGCTCACCGGAAATGTTTTTGTGACATTGAATAATATAGACGCGATAGGTAATGACCTGGACATGAACCAGGGCGGTGGCTGTGGCAAGGCGGGGCAGATGCCTCTGCCCGTTTCCAATGGCAGTCCGCACATAAGAATCCACCACTGCCTTGTCGGAGGCAAATAGATGGAAGAAATCCTTGCCCGGGCAAAGAAAGTAGCCGAATCAGCCGAGGTCTTTGCCGTATCTTCGGAGGAGACACCGGTACACTTCGAAGCCAACCGCCTGAAGAGCATTCAGAGCAAGCACAGTAGTAGCGTAGCCCTGCGCATCATAAAGAACGGCAGGATTGGCTATGCCGCCGCCTCGGGGGTCGTTGACGCCGAGAGGCTGGTCAGTGACGCCGTAGAGACGGCGCAGTTCGGAATGACAGCCAGGTTCGAATTTCCCTCGTCAACTACCTACCCCAAGATTGAAGTCCTGGACTCCGCCACCGGCGATGTGTCTGTAGAGAATCTGGTCGAGCTTGGCTGGAAAATGATATCCGCGGTCACCGCCCACACGCCGGAAATAGTTTGTGACGCCGGAGCGGGCAGGTCTGTCGTCTCCATTAGCATCATGAATTCTCGCGGCGGACAGGCGCGCTACCGGAAGACTACATTCGGGCTGGGAATAAGCGGCACGCTCATCAGCGGTACAGACATGCTCTTTGTCGGCGAGGGGCAGGAGTCCTGCCATCCGCTCAGTGACACCAAATCCGTAACGGATGTGGTCATCCACCAGCTTGAGCTCGCCCGGAGTCGGGCGGCGGTGCCTAGCGGGGAGCTGCCGGTCATCCTCACGCCGGACGGTGTAGCCAGCGCCATAATTCCTTCCCTGATGGCGGCTTTCAATGGGAAATTGGTACTGGAAGGGGCATCACCAATTGGTGATAGACTGGGTCAACCCGTTTTTGATAAGAAGTTCTCTATGTGGGACGACCCGACAATAGCCTTCAGACCTCATAGCCGTCCCTGCGATGACGAAGGTGTGCCCAGCCAGCAGACGGCTCTGGTTCGAGAGGGGACTGTAGCCAGCTTTCTCTACGACCTTCAGACGGCGGGACTGGCTAAAGCCAGGAGCACCGGTAACGGTAACCGGGTGAGAGGGGGTATAGTGGCTCCCTCACCCAGCGCTTTCATCATCGCCGCGGGAGAAGCCTCTTTTGACGAGATGGTGCAGGATATCAAGGAAGGGCTGGTTGTGGAACAGCTAATGGGAGCGGAGCAGGGTAACATCCTGGGCGGCGACTTCAGCGGCAACGTCCTGCTTGGCTTCAAGGTGGAAAGTGGTAAAATAGTAGGTAGAGTTAAAGACACCATGGTCTCCGGCAACGTATATCAGGCACTAAAAGATATCGGGGCTATGGGCAAAGAGGCTAAGTGGGTTGGTGGCGCATTGCATATCCCGGCTATTTATATACCACGTCTTTCAGTAGCGAGCAGGTGAAGAAAACAGCCGCTTGGCATATAATGAATTGAGACACTGGTTACCACAGGTGGTTAAATGAATAAAGACCTTGTGAAATTGACTGCTCGACCCAGGCTGTATTCTCCAAACATGCTGGCTTGCTGGCCCGGCGTGGGCAACGTATCACTGATAATCGCCACATACCTGAGGTCAAAGCTAAACTTCAAGGATTTAGCTGAGGTTAACCCCGCTAATTTTTTCGACCCAATAGGTGTGGCGGCAGTGGACAGCATAATTGAAGAGCCACAGTTTCCGCAGAGCAAATTCTACTACCGTAAAAACGATGCCGGTGGTGAAGATTTAATTTTGTTCATCGGAGAAGACCAGCCCAGTGCCAAGTCTTACGAACTGGCTAACTGTGTCCTTGATGTAGCCACCAGGTTTCATGTAAAGAGAGTATATACCTGCGCCGCGGCTCTTACGCGCATCCACCACACGGAACAACCCCGGGTGTGGGGAGTGGCTACCAACCAGACTGTTGCCCGCTACCTGAAGAAATTGGAGCTTATTCAGAAGGGAAACCTGCAGATTGCCGGGTTGAATGGACTGTTGCTCGGGGTGGCTAAAGAGAGGGAAATCGACGGTATCTGCTTGCTGGGTGAAGTGCCCTCCTATGCCTCCCGCATGCCAAACCCCATGGCCGCTCTTGCGGTGCTTAAAGTCATCTCAAAAATGCTGGATGTCAAGATTGACACCGTGGAGCTTAGCAGTCTGGCAGACGAGACCAGGGAGAAGATGCGGCAAGCCGCGGCTGAGGCGATGGGACAGTACATCGACTATTTTACCCAGCCTATCTGGGAGCAAGAACAGGAAGGGGAAGGCGAAGGCGAGGATGAGGACGGGTCGGGGAATGAGGAAGGGGTATAGCATGGAGGAATCGGGAATAAGGGGACTGCTTGCCGACCTGGGCAACGGCGATAAGCCTTTGCTCAGTTCCAGCCTGGCTGATTTATCAAATCTGAATACCGGCGAACTGGGTAGTTTTGAGCAGCTCTGGGTTACCATAGAGACAAGCCGCCGGCGCAAGATAATAGACCGGCTGTTAGAGCTTGCCGAGAATAACTTTGAGCTTAACTTCGATGACATCTTCAAAATGGCTTTGAAGGACAAAGACCCGGACGTACGCACTAAAGCCATCGGTGGTCTGTGGGAAGATGAGGAGCCGCTCCTGATTAACAGCTTCGTCAGGTTGCTCAAAGAGGACAGCTCGGAGAAAGTCCAATCTGCCGCCGCCGCCGCGCTGGGCAGGTTCGCCATGATGGCAGAGCTTAGAAAACTGCGCCCGTCCTACGCCGCAACGGTGACTGAGGCACTGCTCAGTGTGCTTGCTGACAGGAGCAAGCCGGCTGAGGTGAGACGGCGTGTTTTAGAATCCGCGGCTCCACTGACCATACCCCGGGTGAAAGAAGCCATCACCGACGCCTACAACAGCCCTGACATGAAGCTCAAGGCGAGTGCGGTGTACGCCATGGGGAGGAGCTGTGACCCGGCGTGGCTGCCCATCCTCTTGAATGAGCTGTTCAACGG
The DNA here is from genome assembly GCA_030691835.1 of Dehalococcoidia bacterium. GTDB lineage: Bacteria > Chloroflexota > Dehalococcoidia > Dehalococcoidales > UBA3254 > JAUYDO01. The sequence goes on from JAUYDO010000299.1 coordinate 3,932, forward strand.
CAGTCCGGAGATTCGCTATGAAGCAATAAACGCTTGTGGCGAGCTATGCGACAAAGAGGCAGTGCCACAGCTGATGAAGCTTTTGGATGATAAGGACGTAGATGTCCAGCTCGCCGCTATCCAGGCGCTGGGCAAGATAGGCGGCGCCCAG
>JAUYDO010000162.1 GCA_030691835.1 Dehalococcoidia bacterium
GAAAGTGCACCTTTTGTACATTCTGTATCTTGATGAGTCGGGTGTCAGTGGTGCAGAGGCCAGTTACTTCGTGTTAGCTGGCCTCGCTGCTTTTGAGCGAGAAATTCATTGGTTTAGCCAGGACTTAGACCAGGTTCAGGCTAAATATTTCCCAAGCGAAAAGGGGCATATCTATTTTCATGCCACTAAATTGCATGCTCGTCCTTCTGCACAGTTAGAGCCGCCCTGGAATCAACTGACGCCAGAGCAACGACGCGAAATCAAGATAAGATTCTGGGACATCATAGGCACTCGGCATGGAATCTTGTTTGGCTGTGCAGTTGAGCGCAAGTATGCAGAATTACGCCATCAAGACCCATATGAGATCGCCTTTGAGGATGTGGTAAGTCGTTTTGACATGTTTTTATCTCGCTGCAACCGTACAGCTCAAATTGATGGTACAGAGGAACAGCGCGGCCTCATTGTGTTGGCTCAATCTGGATACCAGAAGACATTGGCCCTTCTAGCCCAACGCATCCGAGAGACGGGTACGCGTTGGGGGCAACTTCACAACGTCACAGATGTTCCTTACTTTGCTCCTGCTCAGGATTCTCGTATGTTACAATTTGCTGATTTCATAGCAAATGCAATCTACGGACGCTATCATGCTGGTATGACGAAGGACTTCGACCACATCGCCTCTAAGTTTGATGGGGAGAACAATGTGGTTCATGGATTGGCTCATTTGACCCTGAATGCTTCTTGTTCTTGTCTCGCCTGTTTCAGTCGCAAAGGTAGGCAACCACCAATGATCTCTCTATAATTTTGCTTGTGTCAAGCGTTACATCGCCTTTCAAATTGATACACTACCATAATTTGAGAGGGCTTATGTCGTGAGAACAGGCAGCGTATTCCTTCGAGGATTAACCTTACCTGTCATCATTGCGAGCCCGCCAGAGGCGGGCGTAGCAATCTCGGAACTTTGTACAACGGTCTTCTTTGAAAGTGAAACCGCATAACAACTATCGGAGATTGCCATCCGCCTGAGGCGGACTCCCTCGCAATCGTTCATGTCTCTTGTCAGAGACACCAACAAAGTATGAAAATGTCCGTCAGCTTATCCCTTCTCCCTCGAGGGGAGAAGGTTAGAGCCTGCCCCGTACCTGATACGGCGATGAGGGTGAACCCCTCACCTTAATCCTCTCCCACAAGGGGCGAGGAGATTATTTTCATAACAATGAAAGTCCTATTCTCGTTCTTCGTGGTGCCGATGGTAAATCGGTATGAAATATTCCTCCGAAAATAGATTATTCTCTCCGACTGTGGGAGAGAGTGAGGGGGCTGCCGTTAATCACCAGCGGACGCGGCGTCTCTCACGCCTGCGGAAGAAATAGCCCGTCGCCAGACCGTACACCAGTCCGCCGAAGTGAGCCTGCCAGGCGACGCTTGGCAGCAGGGACACGATTACGAAGCCTCCGATTACCGCCACCCACAGCGGAATGGGAGCCGGTATGGGGAAAACGTACACCGTCTGCTTGGGTCTCAACACCGCCAGCGCTCCGCCTACAGCGAATATAGCACCCGAGGCACCTATCATCGGCGCGAACAGTGACGAAGGCAGAAGCAGGTAAACAAGGCTACCTACTATACCACCGACAAAGTAGGTAACAAGGAAGGCGGTCTCACCTACCAGCGACATGAGGAAGCTTCCGAAAAAGTACAGGGTAAACATATTGCCTATGATATGTCCGAAGTCGGCATGGACGAACATGCTGGTCACCAGGGTCCAGGGTCTCTGCAGGAAGCTGATTGGCCGCAGCCCGAAGGTGAGTACCAGTTCGGGTCTAACCAGCCTGGCGATAAAAACCACAAAAGTTACGATTATCAGCACCCATATGGGATTCATACTGTTTCCGCGCCTGTACATTCTTAGTTCGCTTTCAGTTGCTCTTCAGAACGAGGGCTTCAGAGCGTTCATTATATCTATATCCAGACCCGGGAAACTGGCGAGCCACTCCAGCCTCTCCCGCTTCAATCGCTCGGAGAGCTCCTGCGCCTGCTCCTCAGGGTAGTAGTGATTCAGGTCAAAGCGCCGGAGGTCGACTCCGGGAATGTTCACCGGCACTTCGTAGCCCCAGAAGCGGTCCCGCTTCCATTCGATTTTGTCCCGGGCAATCATTTCCAGTATCTTGACCGAGTCCACCACCGTTATCTTCTGTCCCCGGCTGGCTCCGCCCACGTATCCCGTATTCAGGATGAAGCACTTGATGCCCGGGTTCTGCCGAAGTATGCGCAGAAACTGGTTGCCTTCCTCTGTCTCCGAGCCGACGATAAACGGGTTCGTGCCCACCACGCGCTTCGACTTGCCCGCCTCGGCCGGGTCGCCGGCTGAGGTTTCCACGGACTCACCGAGCATGAAGGCGGCGGCGCCCCACTCCGGGCTGAGGCGCACCACCGGCGGGAGTATATCATACCGGCGGTTGATGAATATTACAAAATCGACCCTCTCCATGTCAATCTCTTTGTCGGTGAAGGCTATATCACCCCTCTTTATCATGCCGCGACCATTGGAGGTAAGCGTGGTATTATAGAAATCAACCTTGCCGGTATCGGGGTCAACGTGCACGTTCTCAAGTATAGTGCGCGGGCTGATTGCCGCCGCGTAGAGCAGAGGCTGGGACGCCGGCTCAAGCCCCTCCGTTTTCATGTAAAAGGACTCCTCCGTTCCGATGGCACTGCCGTCGCGCCTCAGGATGACCACATCGTCCTGGCGGATAATTACCCTCTCCGGATAGCGCAGCCAGTGGGAGTGGCAGGACAGGGAAGTCTTGCCCGTGCCGCTCAAGCCAAAGAGCAGGAAACCCATGTCCTTCAGTTGTCCATTCTGGCGCAGTCGCAGGAGCTTGCTGGCGGCGTGGAGTCCCAGGTTGCCCTCTTTCTTAGCCCAATACATCACCTGGCGCAGCATCGCCTTCTTGTTCTCGCCCTTGTAGTCGGTGCCCAGGATAAGCGTCTCTCCCGACTCCGGGAATACGAGGACCTTCTTCTCCTTCCACTCCGGTACAGTGACAACGGTGAAGTCGGGCTTGCCGCCCTCGGGCGGGAACAGCGTGTTGCCCCACATCAGGGGTAGCCTGGGGTATTCCGCCGTGACGTAGAGCCGGCAGTTCTTCTTGAAGCCGGGCGTCTGGCACATCACCCTGTCCAGCATGATAAGCTCTTTGCCCTTCAGGTACTCCATGACGCTGTTGATGAGAAGTACGTCATCCCGGTCGGGCTCACCCATGACCACCTCGGTGAACCTGGCGATGCGGTTGCGCACAGACGTGGTCACGGCGAGGTTGCCGAACTCGGTGATAACGCCACCCTGCGCCAGCGACCATTCCCGTAGCTGGTCTTCAGATGGATTTTCGATTATCCGCCTGGGCTGAAAGCTATTGAAAATATGATGCATATCTTTTTACCAGGACTTCAATGATAAATAATTATAACATTTTTGCCTCCGTAGCGTTATAATCACAATAGGAGAGTTTTAGCCGAGCATTTAAGTTTTAAAAAAGGCTAAGCGATAGAATCACTTGATTCGCAAGTGCACTAAAAAAGATTTCGGCTGTATCTACTCAATCGTTAATCAAGCGGCACGGGCTTATGAAGGCGTAATACCGCCGGACCGCTACCACCAGCCGTACATGCCCGCCGAAGAGCTTGAGCAGGAGATGAGACGCATGACCTTCTATGGCTGGCTGGAGGACGGCGAGCTTGTCGGCGTGATGGGGCTGGAACCGGTCAAGGATGTGACCCTCATCCGGCATGCGTATATTTTACCGGCGTGGCAGAGAAAGGGCATAGGCACAAAACTACTGAAATACTGCGAAGGTTTGGTCGCAACAAAACGGTTACTGGTAGGGACATGGGCTGACGTCGGATGGGCGATTGATTTCTATGAGAAGCACGGCTTCAGGCTGATGCCTGATAAAGACGAACTGTTGAAGACCTACTGGGACATCCCCGGGCGCCAGGTTGATACGTCGGTGGTGCTGGGGCTCGAGGTCAAAGGATTCATCCTGAATAAGGTATCATCCTGAAGGAGACTGAGATGGAGGCGAAATGGCTTGGTAGGGCGATACTGGCTGCGGCGCTGGCGCTGACGCTGACGGCTGTATTCAAGGAGCTGGAGAAGCCAAAAAAAGAGCGCAAGTGGTACGGAGCGGTAGCCGGCATCGTGCCCTATGATTTCCGCTCGCCCACAACGGAGCGGTTCATCGAGTCCGTCTGGAATCCCTACGAGACCAGAGTCCTGACGCCGCCGGTGTTCGGCATCGGCTGGGCGGTAAACCTGCACAGCCTGTTCGAGAGCCTGGGCGTCATCGACCGTGACTATATATCGGAAGAGGAGTTCCTGATGCCGGGCAAGCACATGCGTGAGGTACTGATGAAGCAGAGGGCGGAATGAAGGCATTTAGTCAATTATTAAAACGCTAGCTAAATAAATAAGTT
>JAUYDO010000222.1 GCA_030691835.1 Dehalococcoidia bacterium
TCTTCACCGTCAGTAACCACACTGGCATAGCCCGGGATATTTGTAGCCACCACCGGCTTGCCGACAGCCATAGCCTCAAGCAGAATGATGCCAAAGCTTTCAGCGCCAGTTGCCGGTGCGCAGAAAACGTCCGCGCACTTATAGTATCTGGGCAAATCTTTGTAGCTGACCAAGCCCGTAAAGACAACGTCCTTCAGACCGTTATTTCCCACATACTTTTCGTATTTGTGACGCAGTCTGGTGCCCGGTCCAACAATTATCAGCCGTGAGTTGGGGAATTTCTGTTTCACCTGCGGATAAGCCTGAAGCAAATACCTGACACCCTTGCGCTTTTCCATGCGCCCGACAAACAGGATATTGAGTTTGCCGTCGCAGAACTCCTCAATCGGCGGCACGTCCGGTGAGAAGTGCTTCACGTCTATACCGTTGGGAATGATGTGGTACGTGCCCCGGAAGTGTTTATTGGCAAAATCCTGAGCAGGTTGGGAAACGGCTATCTTGCCGTGAAGCCGGCGGTACCACCGCTCCATGAGCAGTTTGGCGAAAGGTTGTGCCCACCGGTAGCTGGGTTTAGTATTAAAGGCGTGAAAGGTGCCTATGTTGACCGTATCGGAAAGGCGGAGCATCGAGGTACACAGAGTCGGCACCAGGGGCTCGTGCATATGGATGATGTCAAATTTCTCTTCATCCAGCAAGGCTTTAATCTTGCTATCAAGGTTGAGGGATAGGGTGACGCGAGCTATAGAACCGCTGGAGGGCACTGGATGGGGTGTGCCAAGCCTGATAAACCTGCCACCAAATTCATCCACCGGACCCGATGACGGGGCGATTATTTTGACCTGGTGCCCCATGCCGGTGAAATGTTTGTCCAGACAGGTGATGTGCCGGGCTACACCGCCCGGATACGCAAAGTCATATGGTGACACCAATGCTATCTTCATCCGCCTCTCCCTTGTTTACCGCACGGATATTCCCACTGGTGTTATGACTTCTTTTTCGACTTCTTCACAGGCTGTTCTTTGGCGCCGGTGATATACTCTTCCAGCATTCTGCGGGCTTCATCATCGGAGAACTGCACCGGCGGTGACTTCATGAAATAGGCGGAGGGAGCGATAAGCGAACCCTTTAACCCCCGGTCCAGAGCTAGCTTGGCGCACCGTACCGCATCGATGACGACACCCGCGGCGTTAGGCTTGTCCCACACTTCGAGCTTGCACTCGAGAAGCAGGGGAGTATCGCCGAAGGTCAGTCCCTCCATCCTGATGTGGCAGAACTTGCGGTCGGTCAGCCACGGGATGTAGTCGCTGGGTCCCACGTGTATATCATCGGGGTTCATCTGGTAGTCGAGCTGTGACGTCACGGCGTTTGTCTTGGATATCTTCTTGGACTCAAGGCGCTCCCGCTCCAGCATGTTGAGGAAGTCGGTATTGCCGCCGAAGTTTAGCTGGTAGGTCTTTTCCAGCTTAACGCCGCGGTCTCTGAAGAGCTTGGTTAAGACGCGGTGCACGATGGTAGCGCCTACCTGGGACTTGATGTCATCGCCGATGACCGGCAGACCCTTCTCGGCGAAGCGGTCGCCCCAGTACTTCTCCCGCGCGATGAAGACCGGTATGCAGTTCACGAGGGCGCAGCGGGCAGTGAGCACCTGCTCGACATACCACTTTGTCGCTTCCTCGCTACCCACGGGCAGGAAGTTGATAACGACATCGGTCTTGGTATCTTTGAGGATTTTTACTATATCGTCCGTTTGCCCCGGCGCTTTCTGGATTATCTGGGAAAGGTACTTACCCAGACCGTCATGGGTCATGCCGCGGGCTACTTTGATACCCGTCATGGGCACGTCACAGAACTTTCTTGTGTTGTTAGGCTTGGTGACAATGGCTTCGGCGAGGTCTTTGCCCACCTTGTTTTTGTCAATATCGATGCCGGCAACGAAGTCTATATCGCCAACGTGGTAGCCTCCCAGATTGACATGCATCAGCCCGGGTATGAACTCATTTTCCTTTGCGTTCTTATAAAATTGGACACCCTGCATCAGAGACCAGGCGCAGTTCCCCATCCCGATGATGGTGACATTTATCTTACCCAACTGGAGCCTCCTTTTCGATACCGTCAAGTCTGATTCCCGCTGGACTGCTTCGCTTGCCGCACCAATTATAACTCAAAATCAAGCGCTGTGCCAGCCCTGCCCCGTACTTGATACGGGGACGGGAACTAAGCGGATATTATACCTTGTTTAGCGATGCAGGGCAACATAGGATAGTCAGCGAGCCCGAAATGATGGGCAAATTCCCTTTAAACAGCACCCCCGGCACCGTGGCTTTTTACGGCAGGCGTCCTTGCCCAGTTGCACCAGCAGGGCGTGATACTCGTTGAACATCCGGGTATCGTGCGGAAGGTTGTCCATGAAAAGCGCCTGGTACGCGGCATAGCTGTTGCCTTTCGGGGTCAGACCCAGCCGGTCTACAATACGTCTCGTGTAGGCGTCAATGACAAAAACCGGCTTTCCCGCGGCGTAAAGCAATATGGAGTCCGCCGTCTCATCGCCGATGCCGTGGACAGACAGCAGTTTTTCACGCAGGCTCGCCGTATCACTGCCAGCCATCTTGTCAAGGCTATCATTGAACTCCGCACCGAACCAGTCGACAAAAGCCTTGAGCTTCCTGGCTTTGGCGTTATAGTACCCCGATGGATGGATAAGCTCCGCGATTTCTGAGGCGGGAAGCTGGCGCAGTGCCGGGGGTGACAGTGCCCCGGCGGCTTTTAGATTGGCTATGGCTTTCTCTACGTTGGTCCAGGCGGCTGACTGCGTGAGAATAGCGCCGACGATGACCTCAAACGGCTCGTCCGCGGGCCACCAGTGCTGGGGACCGTAGCAAGCCATGAGCCGTTGATATATGGCTAGGAGTGTTTCTCGTGTATTCTTCTTACCCATTCGGGAACGGTAGCACCGTCAACGGATTCATCCTGAACGGAATCGTTGCCGGGGATATAGGGTTTAATATCAATAACGGGGGTGCCGTCAATGGCGTCCAGCCCCTGTACCTTCAGCACATTGCCGCGGCGCTCCAGCAGTCTCACCACGGTTTTGCCTATCGGGTTAGGGCGGTTCGGCGACCTGGTGGAGAAAAGACCAACAATCGGCAGGTCTTTCTGTCCGTGCGGATGGATTTTTACGGGCGGCTCTCCGGATGACCTGTGCATCCAGTACAGGATGGTGATGTGGGAGAACTCGTCCAGGTTGTCCAGCGCTTCAGCCCAGCGGGGTTCAATGACGATTTCCGCGATGACCTTTTTCCAGCTCTGCCGCGCCGCTGCTTTGACTTCGCTCCGCAC
>JAUYDO010000294.1 GCA_030691835.1 Dehalococcoidia bacterium
GAAAGAAGCTATTGCCAACATTGAAGAGGCGATAAGGGGTTACATCGCCAGCAAACGCAAACATGGCGAGCCGCTACCGGTAACTGAGGTAGAAGAGGTGGAGGTCGCCGTTTAATGACCCGTCTGCCGGTAATATCGGGAGACGAGTTTGTCAAGATAATGCGCCAAGCCGGCTTTGTTTGGGATCATACCGAAGGTAGCCACATGATTTTACTTCACTCTTCCGGACGGCGTTTGTCAGTACCCAGACACAAAGAATTGGGGCGGGGTCTATTGAGGGCTTTGATTAAAGACGCCGGACTTACCCGGGAGGACTTCCTAAGATTACTTCGGGAATAACTTAAACACCACCTCAAAGGTTCTACCTAAAAGGTTCTACCTATTGATACCTCAGCTCCACCTTAATCAGCCATTTACCAATTTGTCCTGCTGCCCCGTGCTACGTCGCTTTATAAACCTTGCACAGATAACCGCGCAGGAGCGCTGAACCTACTTCTCTGGCAAAGGGCGGCTTGTTATTGGTCAGGATGTTGACATTGGAGTCAGCCCAGCCGTGAAGCTCGGAAGCCGGCTTTTCCGGGAACCACCAGCCGTAATCTATGATGATAACCCGGGGATGTATGTTGGGTGACAGAGCCGCCTTCTGCTTAATCCTGCCTCTCTTCGTCTCTATATACACCATATCGCCATCGGCGATACCCAGCTTCTTCGCGGTGTCGGTCTCAATCTGCACCAGCGGTTCAGGATGGTTGCCCCTCAGCGTGGCTATCTGCCTGCCGCCGGAGTGCGGGAACGGCGCTTTCTTGCGGTTGGTGAAGACCATCGGATACTCCTTAGCCAGCTCCGGTGCGCTGAGCGGCGATTCCGGCGGCTCGTGCCAGACAGGCAGAGGCTCGAAGCCCCACTTCTCAAGCTGGCTTGAGTATATCTCGACCTTGCGCGAAGGCGTCTCGAAACCGCTCTTTTCGTACTTCCGGTACTGCTTGCTTCCTTCGAGCGTGCCCACCTTCCTGAGGTCGGCGAAGGTCAGTCCCGAAGGTTTGAGCAGGTAATCAAGCATCTTCTCCTCATCATCCCCGTAATGTTTGCCCAGACCCAGCCTCTTAGCCAGTGCCGCGTATATCCTGTAGTCCGACCAGGTGTCGCCGGCGTTAGCCACCTTCTGTATGACACCGATTGTGGGCGAAAATTCCGATACATGGAGGCTATTGATTTCCAGGTAAATACCTACCGGCAGGGCGATGTCAGCCAGCTCGACAGTCGGCGTCTTAAAGAAGTCGGCGGCGACCATGAACTCCAGGTTCTCTAAAGCCTTGCGGGTCTCCTGGACGTTGGTGTAGGTGTGAAGCAGGCTGGCTCCCTGGACATATGCGGCGCGCAGGCGGTACGGCTCTCCGGTGAGCAGTGACTTGACTATATGCTGGGGCAGAGCGTAAGAGATTGGCGGTAACATGCCGGTTTTAGCGCTGATTCCTTTGGCGCGCATATCCGGCGTAACCATGTCCTTTTGCAGCAGGTCCGGGGCATACTTGCCAACAGTTACCGGAATTGTCCATTCTATATCACCTCCGGGTCTGCCTAGATTGCCCGTGATGGCTTTCAAGATGACAATTGCGCGGTCGCACTGGTAGTTGTTCAGATTGTTGTCAAGCCCGTTGCCCCAGGCGATGCAGGCTGGCTTAGTGGTGGCGTAGAATCTGGCAACCTCACGAATGGTATCTGCGGGTACCCAGGTTATCTCCGCGACTTTTTCCGGTGTGTAGTCCTTTATGTGGGCAACCAGCTTATCGAATCCGGACGTCCACTTGTCAACGAACTCCTTATCGTAGAGGTTCTCTGTAACTATGACATTTATCAATCCCAGCGCCAGGGCGAGGTCGGTGGTTGGTCTGGGCTTTACCCAAATATCCGCTCTTTTGGCGTAGCCGGTTTCAACCGGGTCAATCACTATGAGCTTCGAACCTCTGTCCAGAGCCTCCGTGGCGCGCCAGTGCTCCCCGATGGCGGTCTCCGAGCAGTTCAAGCCCCATATGACGATACAGGCTGGTGGATACTCGTAGTCAGGAGTAGACATGAAGCCGCAGGTCAGCGTGGATGCCATGTTGCGGGGGTTATAGCACACCGATGCCATGTTGGCGAAGTTCGGTGTTCCAAATACGTTGGCGAAGCGCTCCATGTAGGCGTCCTGATAGCCTTTGGCACAGCCGCGGATGAAGATAACCGACTCGGCGCCGTAGCCATTCTTTATCCTGGTCAACTCGGAGGCAATGGTGTCCAGCGCCTCATCCCAGGAAATCTCCCGCCATTTGCCCTCGCCACGCTTCCCAGCCCTTTTCATGGGATATTTCAGGCGGTCAGGGTGATACAGGTACTCCAGAGAAGCCATGCCCTTGACGCACAGCACTCCCCTGTTTACTAAGCTGTCCGGGTCTCCCGCCACCCTCACCGGTTTACCATCTTTCATGTATACCAGCACGCCACAGCCAGAGTTGCACAGCTCACACGTGCTCTTTACCACTTCCTTGCCAGCCATCGACGTACCTCCTGCAATAAGTCATTTTCTGAAAAGCGATTGTTTACATTCTAACCCACGCAAATGTTGACAGTCAATTTTTTCGTACGCGAAATCAACATGTTGACAGTACATCAGCAATAGGGTGAATTAGCAATGTCGTGCCGCGAAGCGGTATGATGACGAATCTATATTCATCATACGACATTATGTAAATTATTTTCCTATTGGGGATGTGTAAGGAGGTGCAATCCGCCACAGGCGGACGAGAGGAGGCTTTGCCTCCTCTCTAAATTCAACTCCCCACTTTCTTCACAGAGGGTGTTTGATAATGTAATTCTGAGGAGCTTAGGCGAAGCCGGGCGATGAAGAATCTCCTGTCTTGCTTGGTGCTTTTCTTTGAAATGATGGAGTGCAGTGTCTTTTGACATAGCCGTTAATAGAATGTAGAATATCTGAGATGTGCATTTGAACCCCAGGTCTTATTCAGAAAGGAGACCAACACATGTCAGAAAGCGAAACCCCCAGACTAGACCAGCTTGAAACAGGTCCCTGGCCCAGCTTCGTAAGCGAAATAAAGAAAATGGCGGGTAGAAAACCAGCCGCCAGAGACCTGCTAAGGCAGATGGAGCTATCTTACAAAGACAGGGTGACGCACTGGAAGCACGGCGGCATCGTTGGCATTAGGAGCTACGGCGGCGGAGTCATCGGCAGGTACTCCGACTCCCCGGAGCAATTTCCTGACGTAGCCGCCTTCCATACCATAAGGGTTAACCAGCCCAGCGGCTGGTTTTACAGCACCAAAGCCCTGAGACAGATTTGCGATATATGGGAGAAATACGGCAGTGGACTGACCAACTTCCACGGCTCCACGGGAGACATAATACTGCTTGGAACGACGACGGAGAAACTACAGCCCTGCTTTAATGAGCTAAGCGACGAAGCGGGGTTCGACCTGGGCGGCTCCGGCTCGGCGCTGAGGACGCCGAGCTGTTGTCTCGGTCCGGCACGGTGCGAATGGTCGTGCATAGACACCCTCGATTTGTGCAACGACCTGACTCACTCCTTCCAGGACGAACTGCACAGACCCGCCTGGCCCTATAAGTTCAAGATAAAAATATCCGGCTGTCCCAATGACTGCGTCGCCTCAATAGCCAGGAGCGACCTGCCCATAATCGGTACCTGGCGTGATTCTCTAAGAATTGACCAGGAAGAGGTGAGAAAGTACGCAGCAGACGGCTTTGACATCGAGAATGAAGTTGTAGCCCTCTGCCCGACCGATGCGCTGGAGTGGGACGAAAAGACGCTGACTCTGAAACTGAAGGCTGAAGACTGCGTCAGGTGCATGCACTGCATCAACCGGATGCCTAAGGCGCTTAGACCCGGTCTTGAGCGAGGAGCGACTCTACTCATCGGCGGCAAGGCACCTATAATGAAGGGGGCTTTCCTTTCCTGGGTGCTGGTGCCCTTCATGCCCATGACTCCACCCTACACCGAGTTCAAAGTGCTTGTCCGCAAGATATGGGACTGGTGGGACGAGAACGGTAAGACACGTGAGCGTGTCGGCGAGGTCATAGAGAGGCTTGGTATGGCTCGCTTCCTGCGTGATGTGGGACTGAAGCCCTTGCCCCAGATGGTCTTCCGTCCCAGGGCGAACCCCTACGTTTTCTGGCGCTCTGAACAGAAGTAGAAGGAGACTTGAATGGCTATTGATATAGGTCCCCCCGACTACAAAGAAATGCTCCATCCCGTCATCAAGAAGAACTACGGCAAGTGGAAGTACCACGAGATTTTACAGCCCGGAGTGCTTAAGCACGTGTCCGAGACCGGCGACGAGGTATATACCGTCCGCGCAGGCTCACCCAGGCTGGTGAGTGTTGATTTCATCCGCGAGATTTGCGATATTGCAGACAAGTACTGCGACGGGTACCTCAGGTTCACCAGCCGCCACTGCGTCGAGTTCATGACGCCGGACAAAGAACGCATACAGCCTCTAATAGACGAGGTGAAGGCGCACAAACTTCCGGTGGGTGGCACGGGTAAATCGATATCCAACATCGTCCATACCCAGGGATGGGCACACTGCCACAGCGCCGCGACCGACGCTTCCGGTCCGGTCAAAGCCATCATGGACGAGCTTTACGACTACTTCGTATCCATGAAACTGCCCGCTCTGTTCAGAATCTCCTTCGCCTGCTGTCTGAACATGTGCGGCGCTGTCCATTGCTCGGACCTGGCTATCGTGGGAGTGCACCGGAAGCCGCCCAAGGTCAATCATGAGAAGATTGCCGTGGTCTGCGAAATCCCGACCACCATGGCAAGCTGTCCCACCGGAGCTATCCGGCGCCACCCGGACCCGAACATAAAGAGCATGGTCATCAATGAGGAACGGTGCATGTACTGCTCCAACTGCTTCACCGTCTGCCCCGCTATGCCCATCGCCGACGCGGAAGGCGATGGACTGGCTATCTATGTCGGGGGCAAGGTGTCCAATGCCAGGCATGCCCCGATGTTCTCCCGTCTGGCTATTCCCTATCTGCCAAACAATCCGCCCCGCTGGCCCGAGCTGGTGAGCGCAGTCAAGAACATCGTTGAGGTCTACGCCGCAAATGCCCGCAAGTGGGAAAGAATGGGCGAATGGATAGAGCGGGTTGGCTGGGAGCGGTTCTTCAGTCTCACCGGCATACCCTTCACCGAGCAACACATTGACGATTTCACCCATGCAGTGGAGACATTCAGAACAAGCACCCACTTCAAGTGGTAGTTGAGGTGCCGTGTTATGAGAAGAGGCTAAATAACGGGATGTCTCAGAGAGATGCAGACCTCTCCTAAAGAACATTTCAAATTTGGATGGGGTGGGGAAAATAGATGCAGTATTACGAGAGGGGACTCCGTCCCCTCTCTAAAATAAACTTCCCCTTCCCCTTGCCAAGGGGAAGGGGATACGGGGATAGGGTTGCTTGATACCCAAGAATAAGGGGGTGACACAATGACTGACACAGAACTGGAACAGAAGATACTGAAATACCTGTCCACGGTGAATATGGCTAAGAACAAGAGCGTAGCCACCGCCGTCGGCGTGGAAAAAAGCATTGTCGATAAAGCGATAAGCAAACTGGCGAAAGAAGATAAGATAGAGTACGTCTATCTCGGTACCTCGTATGTCAAGCTCAAGGGACAGCAATAAAACGACTATGAGCGGCTCCTTGCCCCCTCGCCTGGTTATCTCAGCGCCGCAGGGTCGCTCCGGCAAGACCATTGTCAGCATCGGACTCTGTGCCGCGCTGAAGCGCCGCGGTGTGGCGGTACAGCCGTTCAAGAAGGGACGCGACTATATCGACCCTTCGTGGCTCACCGCCGCATCAGGTAGAGATTGCCGCAACCTTGACACTGTGCTGATGCCCGGGGAAGCTATGCTCGCGTCCTTTTATCGGGCGTGCCAGGGCGCAGGCGTGGCGGTCATCGAGGGCGCTATGGGGCTTTATGACGGCATAGATGCATCAGCCAAGGGCAGTACGGCTCATGTCGCCAGACTGCTGACAGCTCCGGTTATCCTGGTAGTCAACGCCGCACGGATGACCAACAGCGTAGCCGCTATGGTCGGCGGATATCAGAATTTCGAGCCGGATACCGGTATCGCCGGGGTTATTCTGAATAATGTGGCTGGAAGCAGGCACGAGCAGAAGCTGGTGACCGCTATAGAACGGCATTGCAAGATTCCGGTAGTTGGCTGTGTGCCGAAAGACGCCAGCCTCAGCATCACGGAGCGCCACCTCGGGCTGGTACCATACGGAGAAGGCGGCAGAGAAGAAATCATAGACCGTATCTGCGATGGCACTGTGAAATACCTGAGATTCGACGATATTATGGACATCGCGCGGAGGGCAGGAGAAGTCTGCCTGTCCCATATGCCTGTACCCGAACACAAAACTGCCACGGTCAAACTCGGCGTGATACGCGACAATATTTTCACCTTCTACTACCCGGATAACCTTGAAGCCCTTGAGCAAGCCGGCGCTGACCTGGTATTCGTTGACTCAGTACATGACCGAAACCTGCCCGATGTTGACGGGCTTTATATCGGCGGCGGCTTCCCGGAGCTGTTTTTGCCGGAGCTTGAAGCCAACACGGGACTGAGACGGAGCATAGCGCAGGCGGTCGAAAACGGTCTGCCGGTATATGCCGAATGCGCCGGTCTGATGTACCTCTGCCGCGATATCCGGTGGCGCAGCAAGCGGTATGAAATGGTGGGCGCCATTCCGGCGGAGGTGGAGCTGTGCCAGCGACCCCAGGGACACGGCTACGTTCAGGTTGAAGTCGCCGGTGACAATCCACTGCTACCTGCGGGGCAGACCTTCTGGGGACACGAGTTTCACCATTCAAGACTGTTGTGCCCGGGTGGGCTAAAGTTTGCCTACCGGTTGACGCGGGGACACGGGGTTGATGGCAGGCATGACGGCATTGTCTATAAGAACGTCCTTGCCAGTTACACACACCTTCATGCCCTCGGCGTGCCGGGGTGGGCGGACGCCTTTGTTTCACTGATGTTTCGTGCGCGTCAGCGCTCGTTTTCCATCATGAAGTCTTAACATCTATAATAGCGGAAAGAAATTTGAGGAGGAGACTTAATGCCAAAGGCGAAACTCGGTGGAGCTGAGATTGAAGTTGATGAGGACGGCTTTATACAGGAACCGGACAAGTGGAACCAGGCGATAGCCGAGGACATTGCCAGGACTGAGGAAGCCTTTCCAATGAAAGAAGACGCCTGGAAGCTGGTGAACTATCTCAGGAAGTACTATTTGGATTTCGGGATTGCTCCGCCAATCCGTATGCTTACCAAACAGACCGGAATCGACCTTAAAACAATTTACAGGCTGTTCCCCGGCGGTCCGGCAAAGGGAGCCTGTAAAGTCGCCGGTCTGCCCAAACCAACCGGTTGCGTATGATGCCGTAGCTCATGGTCTCCAAAGTTAGACGGTATTAGGCCGATGCCCCTCTCCTAGAATTATTGCCGATTGGGTGAATGGAAGTTCAATTGTGAGTGAGATGAGCGTTTCCCTGCCACAGATAGCTACTTACGTATCCTATATCTTTATCATCATCGCTTACGCGGTGAAGGTGGTCAAGCTCGCCAGAATGCCCATGCACCTGCGCTGGGAGCTTTATCCCGTGCCCCACGAAAAGGGATACCGGCACGGTGGCTCATACTTTGAAGAGCTGGAGTGGTGGACTAAACCTCGCCATAAGAACCGCATCAGAAGCATTCTGCTCAAAGTCAGGGACTACTTCACCTTCCCCGGCTATTACCGCCGGAACAAAGGTTACTGGCTCGGACTGTATCCCTGGCACATCGGTTTCTACGCCATAGTCTCCTTCCACATCCTTTCCTTTCTGGGTGCCCTGATTATTGTATCCTCAGGAATCGCAATTTCTGCTGATTCAGCAAATGTGTTCGGGCAGATAATCTACTGTCTGACCATCGTGGTAGCCGGCGCCGCATTTATCCTGGGCTTAATCGGCAGCATCCTCATGCTGGCTCGGAGGCTGATAGATGACGATTTAAGAAAATACGCCTCTCCGTCAAACTTCTTCAACTACGTATTTTTCCTGATAGTCTTTCTGAGTGGACTTATTGCCTGGCTCTTTTTCGACCCCACTCTCGCCAGCTACCGCGAGTTCTGGCGCAACCTCATTACCTTCCAATACATGGAAGTCGAGCCAGCAACCTATACTCATATTATGCTCTTCTCCCTGTTTCTTATATACCTGCCGTTCACCCGCTCCACGCACTACATCACCAAGCTTTTCGCCTTCTTCGGTATACTGTGGGATGATGTTCCCAATATCGGCGGAAACGTCACGGAGAAAAAGGTAAAGGAGCTGCTGGAAAAACCGGTTAGCTGGTCCGCTCCCCATATACAATCGGGGAAAAGCTGGGGCGAGGTAGTCAAGAGAATGCCTGAAGATACCACTGGAACTGCGAAAAAATGAAGCAAAAAAATATAACAATAAAAGATATAAGCAAAAAACAGGACGAGCCACTCGCCAACCTCGGCGCAGATGAATTGATGCCGCTTCCCTGCGACTGCGCAACGCCGCAGCCTCCCATCAAACCCCTCACCGAGAGCCAGAAGAACACCTACGAGTGCTCGCTCGACGGCGTCTCGGCGCTGGGCTTACTTAAACCTAAGACTAAAGAAGAAGAGGAAAAGCTCGTCCGGAGCTTCCTCAACGGCTTAAAGAAACTGCTCTCCAGAGAAGACAACTGGACTTTCCTTCAACCCCTTACCCTGTCGCTGGAATACTGCGCCAAGTGCCTCGCCTGCAGTGAAGATTGTCCCACGTATATCGCCAGCGGTAGACAGGAGGTTTACCGCCCGAACTACCGCTCTGAGGTCCTGCGCCGGGTTATAACGAAATATATAAAGGGCAAGGGCGCATTCTCCAGGTTTACCGAGGGTGACATCGAGCTTAACTGGGCGCTGATTGCCAGATTAGCTGAGCTAGCCTATAGGTGTACTTTGTGCCGCAGATGCGCCCAGGCTTGCACCAGGGGCGTGGACAACGGACTGATAGCCCATGAACTCAGAAAAGTCTTTAGCCAGGAAATGGGCATCGCCCCCAAAGAGCTACATAAACTCGGTACCGTCCAGCAACTGAAGGTCGGCGCCAGCACCGGCATCAATCCCAAGGCGTTCAACGGCATTGTTGAGTTTATGGAGCAGGAGATTGAGGAGAAGACGGGCAGGAAGACGAAAATACCCGTTGATAAAGAGGGTGCTGACATCCTGCTCATTCACAACTCCGGGGAGTACCTGTCATGGCTGGAGAACCCGGAAGCCTTTGCC
>JAUYDO010000004.1 GCA_030691835.1 Dehalococcoidia bacterium
GGTCAACGGGTTCAGTTAAAAAATCGTCTGCACCCGCCTCCAGTGCCAGTAGCCTGTCTTCTTTTCTATCCGGGGCGGTCATAACCACAACAGGTATGAGCCTGGTCGTCTCTGCCTTCTTAAGCCGCCGCACCGCTTCTAAGCCGTCCCGGATAGAGCTCAAATCCAGCAGGAGCACATCGGTAGGGGTTTGCAGGGCTTTGGTAATGATTTCTTCCGCGGTGCGGGCGAGTGTGACCTGATAACCAAGTGCAAGAAGAGTATCTTCAATCAGATGAAAGTTCTCATTGTCCGAATCGGCGACCAGTATGCCCGGTTTCTTTTCCATTCCCGTCCACCGCGATTCACGCTTGTGCCGGCGAGAGTTTGACCTTCAGCTTACCGCCATCGAAGCTGGCTTCTTTGCAGACCAGGTTGCGGCTGAGTAGCTTTGAGACGAGTCCCTGGAACTCGCCGCAGATGAAGTCCAGAAGCTCCTTCTTCTTTAGCGCCGCTTCCGATTCCGCTGACTCAGCCAGCAGGATATCCACGCCATCGCCGGATTCGGTGGTGGTGACATCGAGGTGATGCAACTGGTTATAGTATTTTCTAATCACGCTGAGCTGGCTGTCTTTATAAAAATCGGAAATGACCGGAGCCAGGCGGGTTCCGTACCTGACCCCCATGTCCGTGCTGGTTGCGGCGAGGGCTGGGTTTGTCATAATGCTGTTGGTGACAAGCAGGCGGTAGTACCAGATATTGACCATATTGCCGATGGTGCGTAACTGGCTCCCCTGCAATGAAGCGCCCAGGCGCTCATCAATGCCGGTCTGTATCTTTGCCGGCGCAAGATATTCACTCATCCTGGCGGCTATCTCCGGGTCAGCCCGTTTGCCGATGGTGAAAGTGCAGGTATCGTCTTTCCGGGCGTGACATTTGGACTCGAATCCATCCAGTTCCTTGTTGATTAGTGCGGAGATAATGCCGGCAAAGGTCGCCGCGTGATAGTAGCAGATTCCCCGCTCCGCCGTGATACCGGCGCACTCGGCGCAATCCTTGAAGCTGACGGTAAGCCTCATGTGCTCGATGTCAACGTCCAGGAGGTCCAGCGTGCCCTCCTTGTTCTGGTTCATCATGGCTGAGAACACGCGGTTAATAACGCGCTTCAGCGTATCGAAGGCGCGCTCCTTTGGCCAGTACTCGAATTTCCAGAAGTAGTCCGCCGGCATACCGAGCCGCTTCATGATGGAGTAGCCGTTTCTGTTCGCCGAAGTGCAGGCTGATTTGTATATCAGCGAGCCTGCTGACGGGTCGGACTCCATCAGGAGCATGGTCATAACCTGCGGGACGTACAGGTCAATGTCGTCGCCAAGAGACGGTCTGGCGGGTACGGTATCCTTTTTTGCCAGCCTCGCCAGCAGTGAGTTCCAGGCTTCGTCTATTAATTTATCTATTTCACTGGACATCGCTTATCCCAGCATCTTTTCTATCATCTGGTAGCCCCACTCATCGTACTTGCGGTGGGCGTACAGCCCGATGGCTATAATCATGTAGCCGAAGAGGTAGGGAGGGTCGAGGATGCCTATTTCTATGGCTTGGTCCAGGGGAATAGCGAACTCAACGATATAGGTGGATAACTGACTGATGATGATGCCGCACATAATCAGGGTGAAGGTAACACTTTCCTGAGCCTTTGATTTTGAATACTGAAGGTACAGGACCAGCACCGGCACCAGCATCAACACAA
Organism: Dehalococcoidia bacterium; assembly: GCA_030691835.1. Classification (GTDB taxonomy): domain Bacteria; phylum Chloroflexota; class Dehalococcoidia; order Dehalococcoidales; family UBA3254; genus JAUYDO01. Next base: position 1,727 of record JAUYDO010000004.1, read on the forward strand.
TTGCTATATCAAATACCCTCAGCATCATGCCTGATATTGCCGCCGCTGCATTGCCATTTATGTTGCTCATCATCGGCGGTATACCCCTTATAACGATGTATGCACAAAGAACTACGAGTACACCGAAGACGAGCCATCCGCCTCAGGCGGACTAATCCCTATCAATCTCCCTTTAAGAAAGGGAGAGGTTCTTGTTTCTTTTTCTCTGTGGCTCTATATTTTGTCAACGACCATATATCTATTGCTGACTGCTGAAAGCTGACTACTGAGAGCTATGAGGGGTGAGGTTCTTAAAATACTAATCGCGCCGCATTATGCTGAAGGCGAACCAGATGCCGAATACCAGTACCAGCACCCCTACCGTCACAACACCGATGACAAGTCAGTTTAGCCCTTCTTCGCTCGAATCAGCCTCAGCTTTTGCCGTGGGTGAAGGCGAGGCGGTTGCTGTTTGGGAGGGCTTTGCGGCCTGGGTTATTGCCGGTGAAGGTGAGGGTGACGGTTTGGGCGCTGGCGCAGGAGATTGCGCCGGCGCGGGTGCAGGTGCGGGCGCCGTTGGAGGCGTAGTAGCCGTGGGCTTGGGGCTCTGGGTTGGGGTGGGGGCTGGAGCGGGCGTTGGAGATGGCTCAGGCGAACCTGTGGGTGGGGTGGCGGGACTGGGTGTGGGTTGACCTGGTACCAGGATGGTCGCCGCGGCGCCGATTGTGTTGCGCAGAACCGGCGCCGTGCCGGAAGTTACCAGGCTCTCCCTGGGTGGCTCCCTATAAAAGGCGATAACGGTGCTGACGGAGACGTTTTTGGCTTTGAAGGTCACGGTGGCTATGGTAAAGTTGGTGGTTGGGAAGGGCTGGGCGACCGTTCCGGCGCTGTAACCAAGGGTGCCAGCCGTGTTATCGTAGGTTTTTTGAAGCATCTGGTTCAGGGTGGTACCTTGCGCGATTGAAACTATCTCGAGATGAGCGGGATTGAAGTCGAGGTAAACATCCACGCCCACCACATCCTGTTCGTTCGGCTGAGCCTGAATAACGATGTCAAAGCTGGTACCGGCGTTGATGGACCTTGTGGCTGGCGTCAGTGCCAGGTCTACCACACTTCCTGTCTGCTGAGCCTTTGCCACATACGGAGATAAACCGGCTACCGACAGGAAGATAACAAAGATGGCAATGAGTCTAATCAGCTTGCTTGAAATTATCCCACGACACATCTTAGCAAACCCCACCCCATGCGATACTTAGCAATGAGTATACTTCATTGCTTACGGAACCACAATAGGAGACAGCTTCAGGTAGTTGATTGCAAGGAGACCGAAGTCGGTGATGTTCACCCTGCCATTGCGGTCGAAGTCAGCCCTGGGGTCAAAGCCCGTGTCCCCCTGGAGCTTGCTGTATGACACTGCCAATATTCCGAAATCGGTGATATTGATGACGTTGTTGTCGTTGGCGTTGCCTTCGAGCAATGTGCCCAGGCTCACTGATGTAGACGATGGCGAGATAGCCACGTTTCTTTTAACATTCAAAAACGTGTGCGGGCTGACGGCGGTGATGTCATAGGTGCCCGTCATCACGTTGGTACACTGGGCGACGGCGCTGTAGTTGGGAGAGGTGCCGGCTTGAGCTGTGGTCGGATTAAAGGTATAGAGCGGCGTATCCGCGGTCACGTTGGCTCCCGGGGTGAAGAACTTGACCACCAGCGGTACTACCCAGCCGGAGGATGGGGAGGCGGGTGTAGTTGGTCGTCCTCCGCCCTGTAGCACCACCGAGATGTCAACCGCCACGTTTGTTCGCGTGGTAAAGCTCTTCTCCTCTCCGTAACTGACGTAACTGGTACCGATGCCCGCTGCTTCTGCTTTATAGTAATAAGTTGTATTCTGGCTCAAGCCGGTAAGGTCAAAATAGAAATTGGCGGGAGCAGACAGCGCTACAGCCGGCACCGTATCAGTGGTCAGGCTTTCCGGCGCGGTGCCCCACCAGAACTTGACACTCACACCAGAAGGAGCGGTACCGAGCGCGCTGAGCTCACCATTAAGCCTTGCCGAGCTTAGAGTCAGGTTGGTAGCGTCGAGGGTAGATACGGTTGGCGCTTCCTTGAGAGTGGTGAAGCTTTTTTCAGTGCCATAGCTGGTGCCGTGACCTGCGGCTTTGCTTCTATAGTAATAAGTTGTGCCGGGATTCAAATTTATGACGTCCGCATAGAAGGCGCCGGTAGCTGTCTTTGCCTGAGATGGAGTTTCACTGGTATAGTTGCCAGACGTGGTACCTAC
>JAUYDO010000121.1 GCA_030691835.1 Dehalococcoidia bacterium
GTCATTCTGAGGAGCAAAGCGACGAAGAATCTCAGCCCAGTATTAGCAAGACGAGAGATTCTTCGTCCGCCTCTGGCGGACTCGCAATGACAGGTTCCGAATAAAAGGGTATACAGTAGACAGGTATTTTGATATAAAATACAACTGTGATAAGACAAATAGTTATGGAGGACAACATGAAGACCAGGAGACAGGTAATGTTCACCTTTCCTGAACAGCTAATCAAAGAGCCCATAATTTACAATCTTGGTCTTGACTTCAAAGTGGTAACTAACATCCGCCGTGCCGACGTGTCAGCCAACAAGGGCTGGGTGGTGCTGGAGCTAGAGGGCGAAGAGGACGATATCGAGCGGGGCATAAAATGGGTGACCGGTAAGGGGGTAAGGGTTGACCCGGTAATCGGCGATGTCGTGGAGGGATAGACGCTGTGACACGCAAGAGATACCTTGACTACGCCGCCACAACGCCGACCCATCCCGAGGTGGCTAAGGCGATGTACCCTTACTTCACCGAGATGTACGGCAATCCTTCCAGCCTGCACTTCTACGGTCAGGAAGCCAGGGATACCGTGGAAAAGGCAAGGGCACAGGTCGCCAGCTTCCTCGGTGCCCAGCCGGGTGAGATTATTTTTACCAGCGGCGGCACCGAGGCGGACAACACCGCGCTAATCGGCATAGCCTACGCCAACGAGTCCAGGGGCAATCATATCATCATCAGCACCATAGAGCACCACGCCGTGATTGAGACCAGCCACTTCCTCGAGAAGCGGGGTTTCAAGATAACGGCTCTGTCCGTAGACAGCTACGGAATGGTTGACCCCGATGACGTGAGGAAGGCTATTACCAGCAAGACCATCCTGATTTCCGTGATGCACGCCAGCAACGAGGTGGGCACTATTCAGCCTATCGCCCAGATAGGTAAAATCGCCCATGAGGCGGACGTTTGTTTCCATACCGACGCCGTGCAGACCTTCGGGCATATCCCCCTGGATGTCGGAAAGCAGAAGGTTGACCTGCTGTCCATATCAGCGCACAAGCTCTATGGTCCAAAGGGCGTCGGGGCGCTGTATGTCAGGAAAGGCTGTAAGATAGTCCCCTTCATACACGGCGGCGGGCAGGAGGACGGCAGGCGCGGCAGTACACACAACGTTCCCGGCATCGTCGGCTTCGCTAAGGCGCTCGAGATTGCCGTCGAGGAGATGGATGAGGAAGCTCAGCGGGTGACCGCCTTCCGTGACCGCCTCATCAGGGGTCTCCTGGACGGCGTCAGCTATACACGGCTGAATGGTCATCCCACCAAGAGACTGCCGAACAACGTTAATGTCAGCATAGATTTCGTGGAAGGCGAGGCTATGCTGTTGAACCTGGACTTCGAGGGCATCTGCGCCTCTACCGGCTCGGCGTGCAGTTCACTCAGCATGGAAGCTTCCCATGTGCTGATGGCGATGGGCATTCCCACGGAGAGGGCGCGCTGTTCTTTGAGGTTCAGCCTGGGTAAGTGGACCACCGAGGACGATATAGACACCGTCCTGGAGGTCCTGCCCCGGATTGTCACCAAGCTCAGGGCTATATCGCCGCTGGCAGCCACCAAGACCGCTTAGGAGACGCTTAACTCCGCAAAATAACATTTTCGTAAAGAAAGGAGTCCACAACCTTGAGCCAGCTACCTGAAATCGGTAAAATCTCACCGGAAATCTTCAATGAGCTCATTTTCCCGCGCCTGGGAGCAAAGAGCGACAAGGTCATTGTCGGGCCCCAGCACGGTGTAGATGTCGGAATTGTGGAAATCGGGAACCAGGCGGTATCCTTTACCTGCGACCCGGTGTTCATCGTGCCGGAGTATGGATGGGAAAGGGCGGCGTGGTTTGCCATCCACATCATCGCCTCGGACTCCGTGACCAGCGGGCTGAAGCCGGCGTACCTGGCTATAGACCTGAACCTGCCAATGGAGATGACCAAGGAACAGCTCACCACCATGTGGGACGTCATGCACAAAGAGTGCGTCAAGATGGGCGTGAACGTCATCACCGGACATACCGCCAGGTACGAGAACTGTCACTATCCCATGGTGGGCGGTGCCACCATAGTCGGTGTCGGCGGCTTAAATGAATACGTGACCCCCAGGCTGGCTAAAGCCGGTGATAAGATAATCATCACCAAGGGTCCCGCCATCGAGGCGACGGGTATCTTCGCCACCATGTTCCCCAAGCTGTTCGAGCGTGAATTCGGCAAAGAGTTCAGCGAGAAGGCACAGAAGATATTTTACATGATGTCCGTGGTGGAGGACGGCATGACCGCCGTGAGCGTGGGGATAAGGGATAACGGCGTCACCGCCATGCACGACGCTACGGAGTGCGGGGTGTGGGGTGGACTTTACGAGCTGGCGCAGGCAGCGGGACTCGGAGCCAGGATAGAGCATGAAAAGATAGTTGTCGAGGAGTGCGTCAGGGAGGTCTGCGGATATTTCGGCATCGACCCCTATGCCTCCATCAGCGAAGGGACGCTGATTATCTCCTGCCGCGAGCACAGGGCACAGGCGGTGGTCGACACCCTGGCGAAAAGGGGCATAAAGGCTTCCATAGTCGGCGAGCTGACCAAACCGGAAAAGGGCATGGTCCTGGTGAAGGAGGGCAAGGAAAGGAAGCTGGAGCACCCCATCGTCGACCCCTTCTGGAAGGCTTTCTACGGTGCCCTGGAGAAGTACAAGAGTCTGGCATGAGCACCGCGGAGGATATTATGAAGATGAGCCGCGTGATTGCCGTGGTCGGGTTGTCTTCAAAGCCGGATAGACACAGCAACATGGTCGCCGGCTATCTCCAGGAGCACGGCTACAGGGTGATACCCGTTAACCCGATGGAGAAGGAAGTCCTGTACGAGACCTGCTATCCCGACCTGCTGTCGGTACCGGAGAAGGTGGATGCGGTGGATATATTCCGCCGCTCTGAAGACGTGCCGCCCGTAGTGGAGCAGGCAATCAAGATAGGCGCTAAGGCGGTCTGGATGCAGGAGGGCATAATAAATGAAGCCGCGGCGGCTCGCGCACGAGAAGCCGGGCTAATGGTGGTTATGGACGAGTGCATGCGCAAGGTCTATGCCAGAATGCACGGCCTGAAAGAGGAGGAATAACAATCCGGCCGGCGAGTCTTATAAGCCAGTTTAGTGCTATAATAGTATTACGCAAAAGGAGGTGAAAGATGGAGAAAATTGTAACCCTGTGCCGTGAAGGTTCCTGCTGTCCGGTGGTCAGAATCACCGATGAGCATGTGGAGATTGGTGAGAAGGAAAACACCTGTATCCTGACCCTGGTGGAGTGGGAAATCCTGAAAGAGAAAATCCTCAGCACAGAGCTTTAGACAGGGAAACTAATACGAACGACTTAAATGTTGTTGCATGTATTATCTGTCATTGC
>JAUYDO010000185.1 GCA_030691835.1 Dehalococcoidia bacterium
GGCTACATCATCAAGGATAAGGTTCTGGTCGCCAATCTCATCGGCAGGACCTTCATGGGCATTTTCGACTGCCCCTTCCGCGGGATAGACCGTCTCCTGGCTGAGACCAGATGCAAACCGGTGGTGGTGATAGTGGACTTCCACGCCGAGGCTACCTCGGAGAAGGTGGCGATGGGGCGGTACCTTGACGGGCGCGTCAGCGCCGTGCTGGGCACACACACTCACGTCGGCACCGTAGACGCACGCGTCCTGCCCCGGGGCACTGCTCACATCACTGATATCGGCATGGTCGGTCCGCTTGATTCGATAATCGGCGATGATGCCGACTCCGTGCTACAGCGTTTTCTCACCCAGATGCCGCGGCGCCTGTCCGTGGGCAGGGGCACAGTGATGTTTAACTCCGTACTGGTCAATGTAGATGACGCAAGCGGACATGCACTGAGCATAGAGCGTATTGACCGGGAAGTGGAGGTCAGTGGGTAAGATAGACCTGCACGTGCACACCACTGCCTCGGACGGGCGCTTCACGCCGGTGGAGATTGTCCAGAAGGCGGTGGAATACGGGCTGAGCCATATCGCAATTACCGACCATGATGCCCTGGATGGCATCGGTGCCGCCATGCAGGCGGCTGAAGCCTATCCCTGGCTTACCGTTATCGCCGGAGTCGAGATTAACACCGATGTCTCCTCCGGAGAGCTTCACGTTATCGGCTACTTCATTGATTACTACAATCAGGAGCTCATAGATACCCTGGAGCGCTTGCGCGACTCGCGCGTGGAGCGCGCCCGGAAGATGGTGGAGAAACTGAAGAAGCTGGGTGTATACATAGAGATGGAGCGGGTTAAGGAGCTGGCTGGCAGTGGCGCTGTGGGGCGACCGCACATCGCCCGGGCGATGCAGGAGAAGGGCTATATCAGAGAGTACCGGGAAGCCTTCAGCAAGTACATCGGCCGTGATGCCCCCGCCTATGTCGAGCGGGACAAGATAAACCCCGTTGAAGCAGTGAAGCTGGTGAAGCGCGCTCGCGGGCTACCGGTGCTCGGACACCCGTTCACCTTCGAGAATCCTGAGGCTATGCTCGCTGAGCTTAAGCCGCTGGGTCTTGCCGGCATTGAAGCTTACTATGACGGCTACACCGCAGAGCAAGTCAGCCAGCTAGTAGAGCTGGCTGACAAGTACGACCTGGTTCCCACCGGTGGCAGTGACTACCATGGTGTTGACCCGCTTAACGAGACCAGCCTGGGTGGCTCCGGCGTGCCACAGCAATCCGTAGAGCGCCTTATAGCACTGGCACGCCGTTAGTGCTAAAATATCCTCAACCGTATCTAAGTCTTCTTGCACAGGTACTACAGGATGTATGAACGCAATGTACGTTGAGTTCGGTCTGCTGGTAGTAGCCGCTTATCTGGTGGGTTCCATACCTGCCGCTTATCTTATGGCTAAAGCATATTATGGCACCGACCTCAGGAAGTTCGGAAGCGGCAATGTCGGCGTCAGCAATCTATTCAGGGCGACTTCCAGCAAGTGGCTTACCGCAGTCGTAATCATATGGGACATGGGAAAGGGAGCACTCGTGACCTGGGCGGCTAAGATGTTTGGTCTTACTACTGCTCAGTACGTAATTGTAGGTCTGACAGCGATTGCAGGACATAACTGGTCTGTATTTCTGAACTTCAGCGCCGGCAGAGGGATACTCGCGACTGCCGGCGTCGCTCTTTATTTGATGCCGTGGGCTACGCTGATAATTTGCTTCATAGCCCTATCGCTCAGGCTTGCGGCACTGCCGGTATTGTGTCTCGTAGCCGCTCTGTCCCTTGCAAGCTGGCTTACCGGAGAACCGATGGCTGTGACCTGGGGACTTCTGGCAATATGGTTTATGACGGTTATCAGACGTTTGACCGCACCAAGGACTGCCGATGTCCCTTTCGACAGAGAGCTGTTAATAAATCGTTTCCTCTTTGACCGTGATATAAAAGACGCTAAGGAGTGGGTTACCAGGAAGATTGACCGTGAAGCAATAAACAAGCAGAAAAGGACTGGCGGTAACCCATGAAGTGCGCCACTCATCCCGAAGTTGAAACCAGCCTCACCTGCGGCAAGTGCGGTAAGCCGATATGCCCCGGGTGTATAGTGCAGACTCCGGTCGGTGCCAGATGCCTGGAATGTGCCCGGCTGTCCAAATTACCCACCTACCGCGTCACCCGGTGGTACTACGCCAGGGCGATAGGCATCGGTCTTGCCGCTGCTATAATCTGCGGTATTATCTGGGGATTTGTGGCAAAAATAACTTTCTTTTATATCAACCTGCTTCTGGCTCCCCTGGCGGGCTATGCCATCAGTGAAGCGATAAGTATTTCGGTTAACCGCAAACGCGGCACCGGGCTTGCCGCTGTGGCTGGTGTCGAGGTGCTGGTGAGCTACCTGGTCAGCATCTACTTCCTGAGGAGCGCTGTTTTTCAGCCCCTCGACGCCCTGGCGCTGGCTCTGGGCATCTTTGTGTCCGTGAGAAGTTTGCGCTAAAATATTCACTGACGTAAACCGCCCTGGAGAGGAAATACTGCATATGGAACCCTCAAGAGAGATATTGTGGAACATTCCCTTAGGCGAACTTGTCTACTTGTTTGGGGCTGTGGTGGTTGCTTTGCTGGTTTATACCGGATACCGTCGCTACAGGATGTGGCGCATCGGCAAGCCGGACCCGCGGCTGACCGGCGGAGACCTGAGCAGGAGGCTAAAAGCGTTCCTGACCGCCATGGTGGTGGACGGTGTCATTCACCGCAAGTTCTTTGGAATACTCGATAACCTGAGCCACAGACCGGTTAAGGCGAGCGACTTCATCGCCAAAGAGCTATATCCCGGTATCGCGCACTTCCTCATGTTCGTGGGTTGTTTCATCCTGCTGGCAGGCACCGCAACGGATGTCGTCAGTCACTTTATCATAGACTTTCTGCGCGGGGGAGTATACTTTGGTCATTCTTTAGCCACGGATATCGGTGGTGTTATGGCAATTGTCGGTGTCCTCATGGCTATCTTCCGCCGCTACGTGCAGAAACCATCAAGGCTGGACAATAAGACTGAAGACCTGGTAGCCCTGCTCGCAATCCTCATTATCGTGGTCACTGGCTTCATCGTGGAAGGGTATCGCATCGCCGCCGCGGAGCTCAGGCAGAATCCAACCTGGGCGCCGTGGTCGCCGGTGGGCTACGGACTGGCAATTGCGTTCAGCGGCATGAGCCAGGGCGTTCTGGAGGCTTCGCACCGCATCTGGTGGTGGCTTCATATGCTGATTTCCATGGGCGGTATGGCATACATCGCCCTGAACTTCAACCGTCTCTGGCATATCGTGGTAGACCCCTGGAACGTGTACCTCAGGAACCTTGGGCCACGCGGCGCCATAGCTCCGATAGATTTAGAGAAGGCTGAGTCCTTCGGCGTATCAAAGATACAGGACCTGACATGGAAACACATCCTCGACCTTGACGCCTGTACCCGGTGCGGGCGATGTCAGGACAACTGCCCGGCAAAGCTCAGCGATAAACCGCTTAATCCCAAAAAGGTGATACAGGACCTGAAAGCCGAATGGCTGAGGCAGGCACCCCGCCTGCTCAAAGCCAGCAAACCGGCCGCCGGAGGCGAGCAGAAAGACCCGCCCGCTGAAGCCCCGCCGCCGGAGACCGCCGGAGCCAAACCGATGCTCGGTGGTGTTATACTGGAAGACGAGATTTGGAACTGCACCACCTGCTTCGCCTGTCATGAGGTGTGCCCGGTATCCATCGAGCCGATGGCAAAGCTCATCGAGATGAGGCGCAACCTGGTTCTGGAGCAGGCTTCCATCCCGGAGACGGGAGAGGGCGCACTGCGCAGTATCGAGGACAGGGGACATCCCTGGCGCGGCACCATGCTGACCAGGGAAAGCTGGTGCGAGGGCATGGGCATCAAGCCGCTGTCCGAAGACCCCAACGTCGATATTCTGTACTGGGTCGGGTGCACCTCGGCGCTGGAGGACCGGAGCACGAAGGTCTCCCGGGCGATAGCCGGTCTGCTCAAAGCGGCGGGTGTCAAGTTCGGTATCCTGTGCACCGACGAGAGCTGTTGCGGTGACCCGGCGCGGCGCCTCGGCAACGAGTACCTATACCAGATGCAGGCTCAGAAGAACATCGAGGTGATGAAGACTTATAACGTAAAGAGGATAGTAACCGGTTGTGCGCACTGCTACAACACGCTCAAATACGAGTATCCGCAGTTCGGCGGCAACTACGAGGTAGTCCACCACACCGATTTCATCATGCAGTTGCTTAAGGAAGGTAAGCTGAAGCCCGGCAAGGCATTGAACGCGGTGGTGACCTATCATGACTCCTGCTATATCGGCAGGTATAACAATATCTACGACACGCCGAGACAAATACTGAGCAAACTGCCTGGCATCAGGCTGGTCGAGATGAAGCGCAACCGGGAGCGCGGCTTCTGCTGCGGCGCCGGCGGGGGACACCTCTGGCTGGAGGAGCAGAAGAAGGGTGAGCGCATTAACGTGATGCGCACCGACCAGGCTATAACCACCGGTGCCAGGATTATCGCCACCGCCTGTCCGTACTGCCTCCAGATGTTCGAGGACGGGTTGAGGACCAGAGAAGCGCAGGAGACCCACCGCACGGCGGATATCGCAGAGCTTTTGCTGGAATCCACACAACCCGAGAAGCAGTAGATAATTATGATACGCTCCTGATTCCTTCGAAAATACGCCAATATGTCATTATTATGAAAATGGAGTCCTCTCGCCCCTTTGTGGGAGAGAGTTAGAGTGAGGGGAGCCATTAGAATAGGTTTCACCCTCATCCCCGTATCAGGTACGGGGCAGGC
>JAUYDO010000216.1 GCA_030691835.1 Dehalococcoidia bacterium
TGTTATCATGAAGTCCACTGGCATTATTGGGGCCGTGGCAGTTCTCGCACTGTATGTTGCCCAGCGCCGCGGCTCTGGGGAAATTCTTAACGACATTAGCCCAGTTATTCGGGTTAGGTTTGTTGGTGATACCCTCTTTAAGGAACTTGCCGTAATCAGGGATTTCATCGAAACCCCCGTTGGCGGCGGCTTTATTGAAGCCGACCGTATGACAGGCGAGGCACTGTTCACCGTAGTAAGTAGCGGTGTTCAGGTTCTGGGCGAAGATTTCTGCGTGACCGGTCTCCTTCCAGTCCTTGAAGTTGTCAGACGCTGTGGTGCCGTTATGGCAGGCAGTACAGCCGGCTGAGAGCGGTCTACCCTTCTGGTCAATACCGGAAATCGCTCCAGCCCATCTGCCGGCATAGACGTCAATTGTTGCCTTGCTGTTCGCTTCTGTCAGGGTATATTTTCCTGTAGCATCCGGAGTGAAGACCGGGTTCCTGCTAGCGGGGTCATCTAATTTCACTGTAGAACCGGTAGGACCGGCGATGCTCCAGTTGTAGCTACTCTGCTGTTTTCCATTCAGAAGGACCGGAACTCCGATGGGCACGTTCTGAATGCCCAGAGTGAACTCATAGGGCAGGTTTGCGGCAACAGTCGTGGTCCCGCTGTACTTTCCACTGGAAGTAGTTACGGTGACTTTGAAAGTAACCGTATTAGCGTCAGTGAGTGAGTGGGGATTGATGCCCATCACCATGACGCGGTCAAGTATCTCAAGACGTTTGACCAGTTCGACTTTGTAAGCTGGCGCCTGGCCAAGAGTTATTGTGGTCGTGTCAGCCTTGGCGCTGGCTATCACCGCCGGTACGCCTGAAACCTGTGTCCACTCGTACCCGGTTACTGTTGAACCATCGAGTGGTTCTGCGGTGGCTTTCAATGTAACCGTTGCGCCGGGCGCCGCTTGCTGTGCTGCGCCGGCATTGATGCCAACGTTGCTTACCGGTTTCATGACCACGTTTTTGGTCACTGTTTGCCCGGCAACCACGCTGGCCGTTTCTTTACCAGCAGTGAAGTTCGCCCTGGTGAGGTTCAGGGTGTAAACGCCAACGGGCAGTTGAGTCGAGAAAGCGCCACTGGCATCTGTAGTAATATTCACATTCGGAATTACAGGGTCCGTGGCGATTTTGACGCCGGCTACAGGACCTCCGGTTATGCTATTGGTCACTTTGCCGGAGATTGTGCCGGTGATGGCTGCTCCCGTGCCTGCAGGTCCGGGGGCACCGGCTGGACCCGCTGGCCCGGCTGTACCCGCCGGTCCCTGGCAGGCGGCAAATAGGATTGCCAGCAACAGGACTGCCAGGAAGATAACTCCTAACAAGATGAGTTTCTTTGCACTATACCTGATTCGCATGACACCTCCTACTATCTATACCTTAGACCATACACAAAAACACGACATCCTTATACCCTTATACCCTCGATACCCCAATGTTTGAGATTACAGTAAAACAACTCATATCCCAATAGGGTGTTTAGCCCATATTCGCCTGGAAAAAGACCCCACTTTTCTCCAATTGAGTATATTAAGTTATCCCCTATTTATCATATATACTACTTTTTTAAGCCAGAATGTTGCTCGGAGCTAACGGTATTTTATAGACTAATCCGCAGTTACATATATTTATATAAAATATTAGCCGGCGGGTGCACGCGGTTGTCTCCTTATAACGGTTGCAGTCTATCCTATGTATTGATTGACTGTATGTGTTCGAAAACCAGCTTAACCGCCGCACTGCTTTAGAGGAACCCTGCAACAATCGTCGGGGGTATGTGTTTGCATTAAAGCGAAGCGCTATTGCGACGCTCGCGTAATTGTCCCGACTGCTTCCTTCTCCGGCTTTTCCTCGTCAACTCTCGTCAGCCTTTCATACTCAAGCGCGTGCTCTTTGATATAGCGTTCCCTGGGCACCTTGCCGGTGAAGATGGATTTGTTCAGCGGATACACGCTGGGACTGAAGTGATTGAAGAAGATGTGGATGAAGAAAATCCAGGTAAAGGCGAGCATAGCCTCATGGCTGTGTGCCGTGTAAGCCACAGGAACTACCCAGCCTGGCAGGTATTTTGTGGCGAACACCGGGAACATCAGGATAAAACCGGAACCAGCCATGACCGGCATGCCCCAGAAGATTGCCCAGTAATCAAATTTCTCTCTCCAGTTGAAGCGGTCGAACTGCGGCGGTTCCTTTCTCAACCCGACAAAATAGGCGAGCTCCTGAAATAACTTAACAAAGTCCGCTACGGACGGGACCATCCACATGGGGAATGGCCTTTTCTTTACCAGCATACCGTAGCCGATATATATCAGGTGATAGAGGCAGACTAAGACCATTACGTAGGCAGAGGTGTGGTGTACCGCCCTGATATTCGATATACCGCCCCATATCTGTACCCACCATTCGCTTATCCCCGCGGTACTGAACTTCATAGGTAAGCCGGTAACTACCAGCAAGATGAAGCTCACCATCAACACGGCATGCTGGATTATCTGGTGAACATCAAAACGGGTGACCTGCTCTTCTACTTGAACTTTTTCCGCTTCATCGGTCCTGGTTATGGTCGCCATTTTACTTCCTCCAACGATTCCCAGAGTACCTTACCACCGCTCCCATAAGTACGATGCCGCCAGCACCAAGAACGGACAAAAGCAGGAGATTGAAGAATCGCTCTACATAGTAAGCTATCGGGATGTTCTTGGGTGATGCTTCTTTATGACCCAGAAAACCTCTGGCAAACTCGGCGCCGGCGCCGGCGTGGCACTGTTCGCAGGTTTTAGCCAGATTGTCCATGCCAGCGACTGTCGCGGTCGGGTCGGCGGTCGCCTTGATGTCATGCACGCCGTGGCAATTGGTGCATGTCGCCGCATCGAGTTGGGTAATATCGTAGCCGCTCAGCCCTATTGCTTTGCCATGGAAACTGCGCATGTAAGACTCGTAGACGCGCTCAACAAGTCCGTAGTCCTGCATCAGCTCCGTGTTGCCGTGGCATTTATTGCAGGTTTCAGCGATGTTCTTCTTATAGGTAGGTGCCCCGTATTCCAGGACGCGGATGACACTGTGAGCGTCGGCTTTAGGGCTATGGCAATCAACACAGGTGGCTACGTCCTGGTTACCCTGTTGTAGCTGTTGACCGTGAATGCTCTGGGTGTGCACCTTGTATTCATACTTGTGGCAGGTACCGCATTTCTCAGCAGAGGACTGCTTGGTAAGTGCCGGCTTAGCCTCGTGCGGCTTGGTGGTATGACAGGTGGTGCAGTCTATGTAGCGGTGCGCGCCCCGGTTGACGTCCTTCTCGCTTATTCGCAGGGATATGAGCACGCCATTGGTGCTCTTTTTCTCTATATTTAGATTGGAATGACAGGAAAGACAGTTATTTTCGTCAAGAGCTATGGTGTCCGAGTTAGAGAATACGATGGAAGCGATAGTTGCGAGTGTAAAAGCGGATAAAAGAATAATGGATACTACCTTCAGGTTTGTCCTCATTCCTTTCTTAACCATTCCACAACCTTTCCGCCACGATTAACCTATTTAAAGTGGATAAAACGCCTCACAAACTCTCAATAAATGACCTGTCAAGAATGATTCTAGCTTAATTAGCCTGCGTAAAGAACCCGTGAACGGACTATGCCATGTGGGTAAAACATACCAAAGTCCGCCAAAATACATACCATACTTAGTCCCTTAACAATGAATCTTGCGCAAAATGGAATAACATTCGCTGACAGGCAGGGACGCCTGTCCTACCGGTACAACAGGCCTCCGTGCCTGTCGCGTCCTTTTCTTTTGGTTCCGGCTTGTCCGGGTTAGGAAGATGAACATACTAGCAGGGGGCTGCGCTATTACTCGTATCGACGTATCATCTGTGGTAAAAGAGGGTCAAATTCTGGCAAAAATGGGTAAAATAGCCTATTGGTGGGAGGGGTAGTATGATGTAGTGTTAATGATGGGGTTTGAGTGGTGCACGCTGAGCGTGCATGGTTTAGATAATTTATCGTGAAGAGAGGAATGACAACATGGCAATGAGAGCAGTGGAAAGAGCATCGGTGCGTGACTTGAGGGATGTTGATATATTCACCAGGTTGGCGGATAGTGACCTGGAAGAGATAGCACGCTACTGTGAACAGGACACATACGCCGCCGGGGAATATTGCGCACTGCAGGGCGATACTACCGAAGAGCTTCATATCGTTAAGGAAGGCAAGGTAGCTGTTGAGATGCGCATTGATGTTGCACCTTATACCCAGACGGTCAATATCGCTACTCTTGGCAGGGGTAAGGTAGTCGCGTGGTCTGCTCTTGTCGAGCCTAACATTCTTACCGCCTCGGTCAAGTGTCTGGAGAGAACGCAGGTTATCAATATCAAGGCTTCACATTTGCAGAGAGTTTTCAAGGAAAGACCCTGGGTCGAAGCCACGGTTATGAGAAACCTGGCGGTTGTTATCAGCTCACGCTTGAGGGATAGCCGCGCACAGCTGGTATCGCTTATCGCGGAGATGATAAAGCAGGGTAAATAGCTGTCTGACGGGTCTACTATTGGCGCTGTTTCACGGAGACCCAGAGGAAAAGCTCTTCTTTGGGAGAGGAACTACCTTCTTCAAATAGCAGGAATAGCACCTTCTGGTTATTTCCAGCGTTCACAGGCTTGAAGACGACCTCTTTCTCCCACTTCTCTTTATCGGCTAAGACGATTGATGGTATTTGACTATTAAGCGTGCCATCGATAGTTATTTCTATCCTGTAGCTTATTTGCCGGTTCTCACGGTTGACCACACCGACAATGACCTTGCCTTCATCGCCCAGGGTAAGCTCCTTGGGATAGTTTACAGCCATCCCCCCAGGTCCCAGGATGTAGAACTCGGTGAAGCTATCTGATTTAGCCGGATTGGTCAGGACATAGCCCAGCAAGCCGATAGTGGCAACGACAATTAGAACAAGGACTTTGGTCAAGGTGCGGCTGATACTGCCATGGGACAATTTACCAAATAGACTCACCTGGCTCTCCCGGTTCGTCGTCTTCCGAGCCGCTTTTCCACGGCGCGGGCGTGTGCTTCAAATCCCTCCGCCCGGGCAAGCGTAATCGCGGATGGAGCGAGCTTCTTCAGTCCCTGCCTGTTTATATCGACCACGTCTATGAACTTGACGAAGTCGAGCACGTTGAGCGGGGAGCTGAAGCGGGCGGTGCCGCCGGTGGGCAGGGCGTGATTGGGTCCGGCGACATAGTCGCCTATAGCTACGGGCGCATCCTTGCCCAGGAATACACAGCCGGCGTTCTTTATCTTATCAAGGTATGTCTTCGCTTCCCTTACCATGAGTTGCAGGTGCTCCGGGGCATAGAGATTCGCTATCTCTATTGCCTCACCAACGTTTGCCACAATAGCTATGATGCCATGTTTCCTCAGAGATTCTTCCGCTATAGCACTTCTGGGCAAAGCCGCCAGTTGCCGCGCTATTTCCTGTTGCACTTTAAGTGCCAGGTCGCGCGACACGGTTACCATGATGGCTTGCGCCATGCTGTCGTGTTCAGCCTGAGCCAGCAGGTCGGCGGCGCAGAGCTCCGGGGCAACGCTATCGTCGGCTATTATGAGGACTTCGCTTGGTCCCTGAAGCCCGTCAATATCCACCGTGCCGAAGACCATTTTCTTGGCGAGCATGACGAAGATGTTGCCCGGACCGCAAATCTTGTCCACTTTCGGAATAGACCGAGTGCCATAGGCCAGTCCGGCGATAGCCTGAGCACCGCCGGCGCTGAAGATACGGTCAACTCCGGCGATGTCCGCCGCCACCAGTGATGCCGGTGGCACCGTGCCATCCGGTTTCGGCGGTGTGGTCAGGATGATTTCTTTGACTCCAGCCACCCTGGCGGGTATAGCCGTCATAAGCACCGTAGATGGATAGCTGGCGGTGCCGCCGGGGGCATAAACGCCAACGCGTTCCAGCGGACGTATGAGCTGTCCCCACTCTTTGCCTGTGACGCCGCGGAGGTTGTCCTTCTGCGCCTGGTGAAAGGCGCGTATTCTCTCGCTTGCCAGCTTCAGCGCCGATAGCAGTTCCGTATCTATATGTTTATATGCGTCTTTTTTCTGCTCTCCGGTTATTTCAAGGGAGGTCAGAGTGATACCGTCAATTTTTAACGTGTAGTCAAGAATCGCCGCGTCTCCGCGCTCTCGCACATCATGCAGAATCCTGGCTACAGCCTGCTCCGGGCTAAGCTCCGTGCCGAAGACTTCCTTTAATTTAAGCTTTACCCTGCTGGGAACTTCTCCGTATTCACCGATGCTCCGCCTGGACAGCACGGCTTTAGCCTGCTGAAAACCCTCGATTGTCTTCAACTGGCGTCCTCCACGGCGCGGCGCAGGAGCGCCGCCACGGATTCTATTCGCTTTGCTTTACCGGACTTCAGCGTCTCCGCGTTGCTTACCAGACAGGCGGTAGACTCAAACAGGGTGTCAACTATCTTCAGGTTGTGACTGGCGAGGGTGCGTCCGGTCTGCGTGTTCTCGATGAGCAGGTCGGCGTCATCGGGCAGGAAGGCTTCCGTAGCGCCCCATGTTGGTATGACCCGGTACATGCCTAACCGGTTATCCCGCGCATACTTATCTGCTATATTCACGTACTCGGAGGCTACCCGGAAAGGGGCTTCCCGATGAGCCGCCAGTTGCCGCAACGAGTATATATCCTTTACAGGTAGCTCATTGCTCACCACAGCCACGATTTTTACCCAGCCGAATTTGAGGTCGAGCACTTCTACCGCCGGGCTGGAGGGGAACTTATACAGGTGGTCTCTCAGCCAGTCGCGACCAGTCAGCGCCAGGT
Organism: Dehalococcoidia bacterium; assembly: GCA_030691835.1. GTDB lineage: Bacteria > Chloroflexota > Dehalococcoidia > Dehalococcoidales > UBA3254 > JAUYDO01. The sequence continues at coordinate 6,852 of JAUYDO010000216.1, forward strand.
CAAAGTTGCCGTTGGCGACCTGCAGCGGCATGTCCTGCGGGCGAATCACCTTGACCACCACGCCCGGCAGGTCGATGCCGGGTCTCCGGTTCCCGGTCGGTGAGGGATAGTCATTCATTTTAATGCCGGCTTTGTTCAACAGTTCCACTGCCGGTTTCTGCTGGTGTCCGTCCGGCAAAGCCAGCCGGACCGCTTCCGTGTCTGTCGCCACGGCTCTGCGGCGCGGATGGCGCTCACTCACGGTAGCGCTTGCCGGTGCGAGCTTACCCAGATTCAAGTACACGGGACCAAGTATCCGGCTCATGTCTTTGCTCTGCCAGCTATCCCTATTAGCGACCAGGTAAGCGCTGGAGTCCAGCACCTTTGTTAAGGCAACCAGGTTGCCGTTGAACAGCTCCTGTCCGGTCCTGCCGGCGAGTAGCGCCAGGTCAGCGTTCTCCGGCGGATACGCCTCTGCGGCGCCCCATACCGGGAATATATTGAAATGCCTGAGCCGGGACTTCAGGGCGAAGGACTCCGCCAGGTTGGGATATTCGCTGGCTATGCGTACTGCAGTATCAACAGTCTGGCGTTTTTGTGCGGCGGTCTCGCTCGCCGCGACATACAGTGCGGTCGTGTCGTAGCCCAGGTCTTTCACCTTGACCACGGCACTGCTGGGGTACTTCGCCAGCAGTTCCTCAATCCAGTCCAGACCGCAGATGCCCAGGTCGTAGTTGCCTATGGCTACCTGAATAGGTATATCCTTCTCATGGAACACCTTGGCGCTCAGCCCGGGAAACGCGCCCGATTGAAGGCGGTAGAAGCGGGTATCTTCGGTGTAGCCGCTGATATCCCAGCCTGCCAGCCGGAGCAAATCAGCCGTTTGTTTTAATAGACGCCCCTTGGGTAGGGCAATTTTTATCTGCACGGGATTGACCTTCACAGCGCGGTGGAATGCTTCAGCAGGGTCAATACCTCGCTGTCATTTCCTAGCTCGAACTTTTTCTTCGTGGTGCGGTCGGTAAGGACAAAATGCGGGGTATCTCTGCGGACGTCAAGCACCCATCTCGCAGGGGTATCCTCTCCGAGACGGAGTTCGGCTATATATCCGGCTTCACGGAGCAGATTG
>JAUYDO010000218.1 GCA_030691835.1 Dehalococcoidia bacterium
ACCACCGCTTCAATGCTGAACTGCCCACGGTGATAACCCTCGGCATTCCGCTCGAAAAGCTTGATGATAGACTGCGCACCCGGCTCAGTGACCCGAAGCTGAGCCGCCTCTATTTCTGTGAAGATAAGACCTCCGGGTTGATGGATTATGACTGGGGACCATGCTTTGAGCTTCAGAAGAACATGAAATTCAGCAGTTTCGACCACAGGCGGGTCAACTTGCCGCCGGAACAGCGCCAGAACCTTGAGCAGGCATACCGTATCGCCATGGACTTCGCAGAGTCGCCGGAGAGCTGGCTCGTGTTGCAGGGCGTTAACGGCTGTGGCAAGACGCACCTCGCTGCCGCAAAAGTAAACTACCGCTATGAAGCGAAGAAGCCGGCTCTATTCATCGTTGTCCCGGACTTCCTTGACCATCTGCGCTCGACCTTCAGCCCGGAGAGCAAGGTTTCCTATGACCAGCTTTTCGAGAGCGTGAAGAACGCTCCCTTCCTGGTCCTCGATGACTTCGGTGAGCAGTCGACCACACCCTGGGCACAGGAGAAGCTTTACCAGGTCATTAACCACCGCTATAACGCGCGCTTGCCGACCGTAATCACCACGACATCCGCGCTGGATGAGATAGAGGGGCGCATCAGCTCACGGCTGGTAGACCCCAAGCTGAGCATGGTGTTCAACATCACCGCGCCCGACTTCCGTGGCGACCTGAAGTCGGGGCAGGACAGCCGGATGCCCCGCCGTTTCAGGAAACGCCAGCCGGACTAACCCGCCTACCTTGCATTCCAAAAGGTTTTACCATTAAAATAGTGATGAGTTGAGCCAATGGTAAACTACCCTGTTCTGGTACTGAACCAAAGCTACGAGCCGCTGAATATCTGCCGGGCGCGCCGGGCGATTACCCTGATTTTTTATGGCAAGGCGGAGATGGTGGAAGACGGCACCGGATATGTCCATACCACCGCCGCCGTTTTTCCTTTGCCCTCCGTCATCCGGCTACATCACATGGTCAGGCGACCCCGCACCGAGCCGAAGCTGACCCGCTTCGAGGTCTTCAACCGCGACCAGTTCACCTGTCAGTACTGCGGCAGGCAGACCCGTCAGCTCACCCTCGACCACGTGGTCCCGCGACACCTCGGAGGTGAGCATACCTGGGAGAACCTGGCGAGTGCCTGCGTCACCTGTAATCACCGCAAAGCGGGCAGGACTCCCGACCAGGCACGTATGAAACTGCACCGTGCCCCGGCACGGCCGCGCTATAAAATCATGTTCAACATGCCCTACCAGTACCTGCAAACTCACCACCAGTGGCATAAGTACCTGCCGCAGTAAACGTTTACATCCTAACCCGGACAAGCCGGAACCAAAAGAAAAGGACGCGACAGACACGGAGGCCTGTTGTACCGACGGTAGGACAGGCGTCTCTGCCTGTCCGCAAGCCGGTTTTTCCCATTTTGCGCATCCGCCTCAGGCGGATATTTTTAAGGGACTAGATGTGCTCATGGTGTTCAGCCCGGCTGGCGTCAGTTTACAAGTCTGCGATAACGGTATTAAACCAATTGACAACAGTCACATATTGTGCTAACGTTAGTTGTCGCTTCGGGGTATCAGGTTTGGAGTCGCTTAGAGGCGAATATGAATACAACCAGAGAAGGAGATACTGAGCCCACTCGGTGGCACGAATACTTTCTGGCTCTTCGAGTCATTCTGATTCTTGTTGCCCTCTATCTGACCAGCCTGTCTAGCTACCTCCTCTTCCACACCCTGGTCGAGACCTTCAGCGTCGTAATAGCGCTTGGCATCTCCATGATTGTCTGGAACTCCAGGAGCCTTCTGGATAACAACTATCTCCGGTACATCGGCGTATCACTTCTCTTTGTCGGCATTATTGTCGTGGCGCACGCCCTTGCTTACAGGGGCATGGGCGTATTCCAGGGGTATGACGCCAACCTGCCCACTCAGCTGTGGATAGCCTCCCGCTACATGCTCAGCCTCTCTCTTCTCATCGCGCCGTGGCTCCTCCGCGGCAACCTGAGGATAGGCTGGGTCTTTTTTGGCTATGCCATAGGTACCGCTATCTTGCTCACCTCTATTTTCTACTGGAGAATCTTCCCTGATTGCTTCACCGAGGGGCAGGGTTTGACCCCGTTCAAGAAAATCAGCGAGTACGTTATCTCCGCTATTTTTCTGGGCGCTGTATTTTCTTTGCTCCTGAAAAAGAAGGAGTTCGATAGCGGCGTCCTCAGAATACTGGTCGCCGCCCTTGGTGTGGCTGTAGTCTCGGAACTGATGTTCACCCTGTATGGCGGGGTCTATGATGTCTTCAACATGGTAGGGCATCTGCTGGTCGCCGTATCTTTCTTCCTCATCTACAAAGCTATCATAGAGACCGGTCTCACCAGACCCTTCGACCTCCTTTTCTGGAGCTTGAAGCAGAGCGAGGAATCACTGCGCAAGGCAAAGGATGACCTGGAAATAAGGGTGCAGGAGCGCACCGCCGACCTGGTGAAAGCCCGCGAGCAACTGAAGCGGGAGCTGGCAGAGCGCAAGACAGCACAAGAAGAATTGCTTAAATCACGGGAACGCTTTAAGAGCACGCTGGACGGCATGCTGGAGGGTTGTCAGATTGTTGGTTTTGACTGGCGCTACCTCTACGTCAATGACGTTGCCGCCAGACATGGCAGGCGCGGCAAGGAGGAGTTGCTCGGACATACCATGATGGAGCTATACCCTGGTATCGAGAATACGGAGATGTTTGCCCAGCTGCGGAAATGCACGGAAAATCGCACGCCACACCGAATGGAAAACGAGTTTACCTATCCGGACGGTACCAAAGGCTGGTTTGAACTAATGATTGCGCCAGTGCCCGAGGGCATCTTTATACTTTCCCTGGACATCACCGAGCGCAAGAAAGCGGAAGAATCACTCATAGAAAGTGAAAGCTTTAGCAACAGCTTGCTGGAGAATGCGCCCAACCCTATATTGGTGGTGAACCCGGACATGTCGATACGATACGCTAATCCGGCTATGGAAGGATTAACCGGATTCTCGCGGGCTGAGATTGTCGGTAGAAAGCCTCCCTATCCGTGGTGGCATCAAGAAAGACTTGAAGAACACCAGAGATACTTTCAGACGTCATTTGAGAGGGGCATGGTAAGAAGGGAAGCATTGTTCTACAACAGGAACACGGAGCCATTCTGGGTAGAAATAACGTCCGCGAACGTATTTGTTGATGGTAGCCTCAAGTATCATCTATCGAACTGGCTCGATATTACAGAGCGCAAGAAGGCGGAGGAAAAATCAAGGCTTGCCGCGGAGGAGTGGAAAACAACCTTCGATTCGATTTCCGACCCGGTCTCCATTCATGATAGGGATTTCAGGCTGGTCAGGCTGAACCGCGCTTTTGCCAGCGCCTTCAAGGTAAACCCGGAGGAGGTTATCGGCAGGCGTTGCTACGAACTGGTGCACGGAACCACTAATCCGGTAGCCAACTGTCCTCACGTGCAGACACTGGAGACAGGCAAAGCCTTTACGGCGGAGATATTTGAACCTCACCTGGGAATTTA
>JAUYDO010000229.1 GCA_030691835.1 Dehalococcoidia bacterium
ATGCGCTGGGGCGTTCCCGCAAGACCTTCTCTCTGCGGGTCCTCACCGATAGCCTCAATCAGAGACAACACTGCCGCCCTAATCTTAGCCTCATCAAACACTGATTTCCTCCTACTTTATTTAGACAATAGAATCCTAACCCGGACAAGCCGGAACCAAAAGACAAGGACGCGACAGGCACGGAGGCCTGTTGTACCGACGGCAGGACAGGCGTCCCTTCAGGGAGAACCTTCTGGAACCCTGCCTGTCCGCAAGCCAGTTTTTTCCATTTTGCGCATCCGCCTCTGGCGGACTCCTTGCAATGACAGTTTGGTTTTCCAATTTTTAATACCATCTATGATTGAACAGAGCTATACTCCTGGAATTCTCGCCTAAGCCCAGCCCAGCGCCTTCTCCACGGCGGACAGCTCAGCGGGAAGCTCAATCAACGGCTCCGCACTCTTCAGCGCAATCTCCGTATCCTTCAAGCCGGTGCCAGTCACCACGCAGACAATCCTCTTTCCAGAGAAGCTCATGCCCTGCCGCGAAAGTTTTAGAAGTCCAGCCAGCGACGCCGCGGACGCCGGCTCGCCGAAGATGCCGCACTTCGTTGCCAGCAGTTTCTGGGCGTCAAGTATCTCCTTATCACTGACCATATCGATAGTGCCGCCGGACTCATCGCGCGCCGCCACCGCCTTCTGCCAGCTTGCCGGATTGCCGATGCGTATCGCCGAGGCGACTGTCTCCGGGCTCTTTATCGGATAGCCGCGCACGATGGGAGCCGCGCCCTCTGCCTGGAATCCCATCATCCTGGGCTTAATCTTCGCCCTGCCCAGGTTGCTATACTCAACGAAGCCCTTCCAGTAGGCGGTGATGTTGCCCGCGTTGCCCACCGGTATAAAGAGATAATCCGGCGCTTCGCCCAGAATATCAACAATCTCAAAAGCGGCGGTCTTCTGCCCCTCGATACGGTTGGGGTTTAGCGAGTTCACCATAGCCACCGGGTGTTTCTCGGTAATAGCTCGCACAATGCTGAGCGCCTGGTCAAAATTGCCATCGAGAGTGACTATCTTAGCCCCGAAAATGATAGCCTGCGCCAGCTTCCCCAGGGCGATCTTCCCCCTGGGTATGATTATTATTGCGCTGAGTCCACAGTACGCGGCATAAGCGGCGGCTGAAGCGCTGGTGTTGCCCGTCGAGGCGCATATCACCGCCTTACTACCCTGCTCCAGCGCTTTGGCTATCGCCACCACCATGCCTCTGTCCTTGAACGAGCCGGTAGGATTGCATCCCTCGAACTTGAAATACAGTTCTCCGCATCCCACAGTCTTAGCCAGCGCGTCACAGCGCACCAGCGGGGTATCGCCCTCGCCCATCGTAAAAAGCGGGGTTTCAGGGGTAACAGGCAAGAACTCTTTGTAGCGGAAAAGAACGCCGGGCTTCATCTTTTGTCCTTTCTGTTAAGCCTCCACCCGAATGAAATTGCTGATTTCCCTGACCACAGGTAGATTCGCCATATCCTTAAGTGCGGTCTGCATGGCGGCTTCCCTCGCCGGGTGCGTCATGATGACGATTTCAGCGGTCTGCGCCTGAGCATCAGCATCCTTCTGAATCAGCGAGGAGATGCTTATCTGGTTATCTCCCAGGATTTTGGAAATCTGAGCCAGGACACCGGGCTGGTCGGCGACATTCATCCTCAGGTAATACCTGGTGATAACCTCGGACATGGGTTTGAGGACTTTATCCTTTCTCGGTTCCCACCTCACCCAGCTACCGGCACCTCTCAATATGTCGTTCGCCGCCGCCACCACATCGGCTATAACGGCACTGCTGGTCGGGTAAGGTCCCGCGCCTTGTCCATAGAAGAGCACCTTGCCCACCAGGTCTCCCTCGACAAGGATAGCGTTATAGACGCCGTCCACCTTGGCAAGCAATGAGTCCTCCGGGATGAAGACGGGATGGACCCGCACCTCAGCCCATTTATCGTCCTGCTTGGCTATTGCCAGTAGCTTTATGGCAAACCCCAGCTCCTGAGCATAACGGAAGTCGCGGGCGTGCAGGCGGGATATGCCCTCGCTGTGTATGTCCCCGGGCAAGACCTCCATCTGGAAAGCGAGAGAGGAAAGGATTGCCAGTTTATAAGTAGCGTCAATGCCCTCGATGTCGTCCCTGGGATTGGCTTCCGCGTAGCCGAGCTCCTGTGCCTTCTTGAGCGTCGAGGCGAAATCGGCGCCCTCTTTAGCCATGCAGGTCAGGATGTAATTGGTGGTGCCGTTAATTATGGCGTAAATGCCGTTTATCCTGTTCGCCACGAGGTCGAAGCGCAGAGGGCTGATGATGGGAATACCGCCGCCGACACTGGCTTCATAGCGCAGGTCAACCTTCCGCTCTTTAGCCAGGGTGCGAAGCTCAGCGCCGTGCTTGGCAATGACTTCCTTGTTGGAAGTGACCACGTACTTGCCGGCGGACAGCGCCCTGCGCAGGTACTCGTACGCCGGTTTCTCTCCGCCGATGGCTTCTACAACTATGTCAATCCCCGGCTCGGCAAAGAACTCCTCGGCATCAGTGGTCAATAGCTTTGAGTCGAGCTCTTTAGCCAGCGGTCTACCGAGGTCCTGCGGCAGGACCTTTATCTTTTTTAGAACAAGCGGGCAACCTACCTGCTGCTCAAGAGCTTCAGCCCTGTCCCGCACTACCCTGGCAACCTGTCCGGCGATTACTCCCAATCCCATTAGCCCTATGCCGATGATTCGCTTCGCCATTGCACTTTCCTTTGCCTATTTCTTCGTAGCCATAGTTACCGCGAAAGCCCTGATGGAGGGATTCAACAGGTTCTCGAATTTATTGTTGGGGTCATTGGAAAGACCTTTAACCCAATCACTCAATAGCTTCTGCTTCAATGTATCGCGGCTTTCACCCTCAATCTTCCTGTTCTCCACCGCCTGTACCTTAAACAGCCAGGAGCTTCCCTTTGTTGTCATTGTCTCGTCACGGATGGGATTGCTCACCGCAAACTGCTTGGTCTGAGGGTTGAAAAGGAATTCGTCAACCTGCTTGCTCCAGGTGCCGGGGGTTACCCATCCCACAAGACCACCGTTCTCTTTTGCCCCGCCGAGCAGTGAAAACTCCTTAGCCAGTGCCGCAAAGTCTTCACCGGCATTCAACCTGGCTTTGACTTTGTCTGCCTCATCTTTGGTTCCCACTATTATAACCTGCAACTGGGCTCTTACCGAGGGCTCTTGCCTGTCCAGCATTTTTGCTATAACATAGCCAACACTCTTGGTTTGCTCGGGGTCGTACAGGGTGCCGGTTGTGCCAGCCGGGGTGCTGAAGACCTTATTCTCAAGCACAGTGCTGTTTAATAGCGTGGGCAAGATACCTTTAGGTCGCCAGCCCAGGTCACCCTTGTTGGTCCTGGTATAGTTTTCCAGAGAAAGCTGGCTGGCAAGGTCGGCAAAAATTTCACCCTTCTCCAACCCGGCTTTTACCTCATTAGCCCTGGCTTCATCCTCCAGCAACATCGCCATTATCTGCCTGTGCTCGCCGAATTCAGGCACAAGCTGTTCAAAATATGTGTCTTTCAGCGCTGTTGTCAGCAGACTCATTCTCACCGGGTCTCTGAACTCTTTACCCAGATTCAGCTCTGCCAGCCGTTTATCAACATCTGCATCGGTCACAGCTATGCCGAGCTTCAGGGCACCCTGCCTTATCAGCTCAGCCTCCTTTATGGTCTCTACGACCTGGTCTGCGATGGCGGAGATGTACTGTGTTTGACCTCTGCCGTAAAATTTAAGCATGTCGATATAGTATTCCGTAGTGAACTCTTTGTCGTTTACTCTCAGCACAACCTGTCGCAGAGGCCGGTACAGGTCGACATACCATCCGGTGACCAGCACAGCTATGACAATAACGATTATTGCGATGCCGGAGATAAATGCAATCCTTTGCCTGCGCAGTTGCTCCTGCCACCTGGAACGCTGGCGCTTGGTCATTTCGCGTGTCGGTTTTTCTACCTTCTTCCTTGTCAACTAAGACCCCTTTCTAAACTTAATTTGAGCTATCAGCAATCAGCAATCAGCAATCAGCTATCAGCTAAGAGAATACCTTTGGAAAGCTGACTGCTATCAGCAATCAGGGAATTTTTTCTTTCCATCCGCCTCAGGCGGACAAGCTTTGCGCAAGATTTTATTTTTAAGGGACTAATTAACTATTATGTTCGAATCATTATATTTATAACCCAAAAGCGCAATCTTTTCAAATTGGAGATACGAAGACCCTGCTTGACCTTGATTACGCTATCGTGTTTCGTGTAAAATTTGTTTGATTGGTTGGTCTATAAAAATGAAAATACAAAGATGCAAAGGTACCCGCGACCTCTCGACGGAAGACATGAGGCGCTTTTCCTTCATCTCGGAAGTGTTCCGTGATGCGTGCTCAAAGTACGGCTACGGTGAAGTCAAGACGCCGACTATTGAATACCTGCACCTCTTTACCTCCGCCGGTACGCTCACTCCGGGTATGCTGGGCAAGGTGTACTCCTTCCTCGACTGGGATGGCTGGAGCGGGGAAAGGGTTGTGCTAAAGCCGGATGCCACCATACCCGTCGCCCGGCTGTATATAGAGCAAATGCCTGAGAAACTGGCGAAGCTTTTCTACATCACCAACGTCTTTATTTTTGAAGAGACGGGCAAAAAGACAAGAGAGAAATGGCAGTGCGGCGCTGAGCTTATCGGGGTTGGCTCTCCGCTGGCTGACGTCGAACTGATTACACTTGCCGTAGAGGTCCTGAACCGGCTCGGGCTAAAGGGCGCTGAGCTGAGGCTATCACATGCCGGACTGACCAGGGGACTTCTACACAAGCTGGCGCTCAGCCCCGAAGAGCAGGACAGGGTATTCGACCAGCTCCTTGATGGAGACATCACAGCCCTGGCTAGAATAAAGACTGAAAAGCCGGAGCTTGCCCCTCTGCTGGAGCTACAGGGAAAATCGGCGGGCTTCGTCAAAAACCTGGCGACATTGCTTGACTTCCCCGAGCTAAAGCCCCAGGTTGACGATTTTTTGAAAATCGCCAGTATGCTGGAGAGCCTTGGCTACGATTACCGCATCGATATGGCTTCGGCACGGGGGTTCGAATACTACACCGGGGTTATTTTCCAGCTTTTCTGCGGAGAGGAGAAAATTGGTGGCGGCGGCAGGTATGATGCATTGATTCCATCCATGGGCGGAAAAAAGACACCAGCCTCGGGCTTCGCCCTGTATCTCGACCCCCTGATGAACTTAATAAAGGAGGAAACCCTGAATCAGCCGCAAAGAATCCTGGTCAGAGTCGAACCGGAAGCGCTCAAGACC
>JAUYDO010000033.1 GCA_030691835.1 Dehalococcoidia bacterium
CCCCAGGGGCTTGACCATGACGGCTCGCCCGGCTTCGCCGCCTTCCACAGGGCGAAGTCCATCGGGTGCTCCTTATCTTCTCCAATTTCCACTCTTGCGCCAGCCATCATGGAGTCAAGGGTACGGTGGGACAGCTTGCCATAGTCCGGCACCTTTGTGACCCGGAAATAGACACTGCTCTTCGCCTCGTAGGCGTAGCCTTTTTCCATAAGACCCCGTATAATCTCGACGATTTTGGGTATTTCCTCGGTAGCCCTGGGGGTCAGGTCTGCCCGCATGACATTCAATGCGTCCATATCCGCAAGATGGCTCTCAGCATACTTGATAGCCAGGTCCTTCGGCGGGATGCCGAGCGCGTTAGCGCGGTTTATTATCTTGTCGTCGACATCGGTGATGTTTTGAGCGTATGTCACCTTATAGCCGCGGTACCTGAGGTAGCGCCGTATGACATCGAAGATTACGTAGCTCATGGCGTGACCGAGGTGGCTGACGTCATAAGGCGTGACACCGCAGACATACATCTTCACCTCTTTGTCCCGGGGCGTGAACTCCTCCTTCTGCCCGGACATGGTGTTGGTGACTTTCATTACTTCTCCTCTATTCCAGGCAGACGCTTCTCCAGCTCCGAGACGCGTTTCTCCAGGTTGTCCAGCTTCTCCCCCACAGGGTCGGGCAATTTTTCCACAGTGTCCGTGTCAGTGTTTCTGATTGCCACTATCCTGCCCGGAATGCCGACCACGGTGGCGTTCGGCGGCACGGAGTTTATGACTACGGAGCCGGCGCCTATCTTGCTGTTATCCCCGATGGTGATGTTGCCGATGACCTGTGCACCGACACCCACCACCACGTTATTGCCCAGCGTGGGATGGCGCTTCACCCTCTGAAGGCTGGTGCCGCCCAGGGTAACGCCCTGGTAGATGGTCACGTTCTCGCCGATTTCCGCTGTCTCGCCGATGACGGTACCCATGCCGTGGTCGATGAAAAAGCCGTCCCCGATTTTGGCTCCGGGGTGGATTTCTATGCCGGTTAGGAAACGGCTGAAGTGCGAGATGAGTCTTGGCAGGACGGGCACGCGCCACCTGTAGAGGCTGTGGGCTACGCGGTGAAACTGGCGCGCGTGAAATCCGGGGTAAGCCAGCAGGATTTCCAGCGTATTGACTGCCGCCGGGTCACAGCGGAAAACTGCCTGAATATCTTTTCTGACGCTTGAAATGACTGACATTTAACACTCCCTCCCAAACTATACTGCTGTCCGATGCCCCGCAAGCCCCGGGGCGCGAGACATGTGCAGGTTAAGCCGGGAAAGCGAGTCTCGTTTTTTATCAAGTTCATAAACATCATTTTGACTCAATCAGGACGACCGCATATGCCGCGATGCCCTCACCGCGCCCGATGAACCCCAGTCTCCCGGAGGTCTTAGGCTTTATGCTCACCTGGTCCACATCAATGTTGAGTATATGGCTTATGGCTCTCCTCATAGCCTCTATGTATTCGGTAAGTCTGGGTGCTTCTGTTACTATAGTAGCATCAATATTGTTTACACGCCAACCCCTGGCATACAGTTTGTCGGTTGTCTCTCTCAGTAGTACCATGCTCGAGATGTCCTTGTACGTAGGGTCACCGGGCGGGAAGTGCTGTCCGATGTCTCCCATCGCCGCCGCGCCGAGCATGGCTTCGATAACGGCGTGAATCAGCGCATCGGCATCGCTCCAGCCGGAAAGCCCCTTGTGAAAGGGTATGTCCTGCCCGCCCAGCACCAGCTTGCGCTCCGTGGAAAAGGGATGCACATCATAACCCATGCCGACTCTCTGTTTCTTATCCGGCATATTTATTTGATAGTACCTCCGCCAGAACCAGGTCTCCCGGTGTAGTAATCTTTATATTATCATAAGAGCCGGTGTAAAGTTTAACCCTGTAGCCGGCTTGCTCCACCAGCGAGGCGTCGTCGGTAACGTCACCCGTCGCCCTTCGATAGGCTTCCGTGATGATGTCGTGGCGGAAGACCTGCGGTGTCTGCGCCGCCCAGAGACTGTTTCGTGACGGTGTCTCACGCACCAGCATGTCCTCACCGGCGACCTTTATGGTATCGGTGACGGGCACTGCCGCCACAGCGGCACCGGTCTCTTTAGCCGTCTTAAGCCCTTGCTCGAGCATTTCCGCGGTCACGAACGGGCGTGCGCCGTCATGGACTATCACCCATTCACAGTCCACGATTTCAGCCAGTCCGGCGGTTACGGAGTCCTGGCGTCTTTTGCCGCCGGCACACACCTGAGTGACTTTAGTCCACATGTTTCTAATTACCAGTTGGCGCGCCTTTTCCAGGTTCCCACGGCTGACGACAATGATTATCTGGTCAACAGAGGGGCACTGCTGGAAGGCAGACACCGACCAGGCGAGGACGGGCTTGCCGCCGAGAGGGGCGAAGACCTTATCTACGCCGTTCATGCGCCGGCTCGCCCCGGCGGCGACTATTATGGCACAGACTTTAGAAATAGGTTTTTTCAATAGTATTACGAAGGATTGTATAATTTACTTTATCAGCTTAAGACGACGTAGGTCCTCTTCCGACCAGTCTATATCTTCTAGCAAATCTCGCAGTTGTCTTACTCCATATGTTTTACCTGGATGATAATGGATGCTGACACGATTACCTTGACGCCAATACACCAGTGCTGAACCCCGCGATTTATCCCGTATCCACCCGTCCCTTTCCAGAGCACGAGCCAACTCACCGGCAGTTATGTTTTTGATTTGATTCCAGACTTCCGGTTTCATTGGCAGTCTATTTTGACTTCTTCTACATGATAGCTTTTATTATCTGGGAGAGCGGTCTTAGCCCCCTTCAACTCCATTATGTCTAGAGGGATGGGGTCTCCATGGGAAATCATAGATTCAAGATACGCTATAGCGGCATCCCGGGCATTCTTAAGTGCTTCTTCCTCAGTATCTCCGCCCATATGGAGACCCTTAAGGGCAGGAGAATAAGCGTGGAAACCAACGCTATCCGGTTCTATTATTATAGGTACTTTGAATTTCAAGCCTTTTACTTTGACCTTCATCGCGACCTCCTCATTCTCGTAACATGCATTATACCATACAGGCGCCCATTTAACTTTTAAGACTCGAATATATCGTCTTCTTGCTCTGTCGCTTTGCTCCTCATCAATCCCAGCCCCACCGCCTCTCTTACCGTGTTTGCCTGGATTAGCTGGATTTCTTTGGGTGCCTGGCTGGTGGACTTTGCCTTGACCCTGGGCACAAGGCAGTACTTGAAGCCTAATCTGGCGGCTTCCTTGAGGCGGCGGTCCAGCTGAGGCACGGAGCGCAGTTCCCCGCTCAAGCCCACCTCGCCCATTGCCGCCAGTCCCGGCTTCACTCCGGCGTTGCGGAAGCTGGAAGCGATTGCCAGGGCAATCCCAAGGTCGGCGGCAGGCTCCTCTATCCGCAGTCCCCCCGCCACGTTCACGATTATGTCCTGGTTGCCCAGCTTCAAGCCGGCGCGCTTGGTCAACACCGCGATTATCAACAGCAGGCGGTTGTAGTCCACGCCGTTGGCGGTGCGCCGCGGCATGCCAAAGATGGTCGGCGTGGTCAGCGCCTGAATCTCCACCAGCAGGGGTCGGTTGCCTTCGAGCACCGGCACCACGCTTGAGCCTATCGCTTCCTCCCCGCGCTCCGAAAGAAAAGCCTCGGACGGGTTCTCCACCTCGACCAGACCCTTCTCTCCCATCTCGAAGACGGCTACCTCGTTGGTAGAGCCGAAGCGGTTCTTGACACAGCGCAGAAGGCGGTACGAGCTGAAGGGCGCGCCTTCGAAATACAGCACCGCGTCGACCATGTGCTCCAGCAGTTTGGGACCGGCGATAGCTCCTTCCTTGGTGACGTGCCCGGAGATAAATACAGGTACGGCGTGCTGTTTTGCCCAGTGCATAAGGCGCTGGGCGCACTCCCGTATCTGGGTAACATTACCGGACGTGTTGCCGAGCTCCGGCACTCCGACACTCTGGATGGAATCGATGACCACCATGCCCGGCGCCAGCGTGTCAAGCTGGCACAGGATGGCATCGAGGTCGGTCTCAGCCAGCAGGAAGAGCTTATCGCCCTTTATGCCCAGCCGCTCGGCGCGGAGCTTAATCTGGTGCTCCGTCTCCTCGCCGGAGACGTATACGGCACTGCCTCTCAGCTTCGCTATCACGGCGGAGACCTGGAGCAGGAGGGTTGACTTGCCGATTCCAGGGTCGCCGCTGATGAGCACGAGGGAACCGGCGACCAGCCCACCGCCGAGCACACGGTTGAACTCGGTCATGGGCAGGGGCATTCGGTCGGTGGTGGTCGTGGAGATGCGGGATAGCTCCTGCGGCACCGACATCGGCGTAGCGGTAGCCCTGGCGGGAGTGACCACGGCTACCGTGGTCTCTACCAGAGTGTTCCACTCCTGGCATTCGGGACAGCGTCCCAGCCACTTCAGGCTCTCCTTGCCGCAGCGCTGGCACACGAAGACGGTACGTGACTTATCAGATTTGGTCATAAAGAAAATTTACTGCATTTTCGGCAATAAGGCAAGAGGCTGTTTACTTTGAGCCAGCACGGCTAACTAGGGTAAGAGCACAATTTGTATGTAAGGCTGATTACCTTTGAGTCTGACTTTGCCACTCACTGTGACATTTTCCCCAAGGTCTCCGGTGTACCTCAACCTCAGCGAGCCACCTGTAACATATATAGCACCGGTGCTATCCATTATCACCCAGTCGCTTCTGGTTATTGGCGAAGAGCCGTGTCCTCCCTCCCAGCCGCGGTACTGGCCGCTTATTTTTACCATTTGCCCGTCGTATGCCGGCGGGTTTTGCTTAATGGCGCCAATCAAGGTTATCCCCTGAACGGCAAAGTTGGCGGTCACTGTCTTGTTCGCGTTCATGGTAACTGTGATGGGGTTGGAGGTTCCGCTGGCATCACCGCTCCAGTGGCTGAATGTCCAGCCTGTGGCTGGAGTGGCAGTAATAATGACTGGTGTTCCGGAAGGAGAGCTGTTGACGCCAGCCGCCGGGCTGGTAGTACCATTACCGATGATATTTATGGCCAGGGATGTGTTGCCGTGGATGGGTGGCTGGGCTGACCCGGCCTGAAATCCGGAGACCAGGGTGAACTGCTGGCTGCGTGAAACCTCTGGCGGCGTGCCCTGCCCCACCGTGTCCGAGAGAAGGAAGCTGGAAGAGCCGCGCGCCGCACCCCCTGAATCTATGCCCCACCACAGCGCGAAGCCACCCGCGGCATGAGCCAGGTAAGGGACGGCGAGAAGCAGAAAGGCTGTCAGTGCTGCCACTGCCCAGCGCCTCCGGACGGTCAAGAACTTGAAACTCCTCATAGTCTGTCTCCCGGACTCGGGCTTCATGGGGAGGTAGCCTGCTGGAGGCGAACCTCTTCATAGCCCTTCCTCTTGGCGACAATGCGATAGTCGAAGCTCAGCGCTGGGGTGCCTGCGCCGTTCTCCCGGATGATGAAGTAGGTGCTCGTCTTCTCAGCCACGAACAAGCCCCGGCTCTCCCCCAGCGGGGTGACGAACACATGGTAGGGAAGCTCGGTGTTCACCGTCTGAGCGAAGATGGGCTCAAGCTCCACCCGGGCATAACCGTTCGCCATTGCGGCTGTGCCACCACTATTCATTGCGTTTAGCGCAGGGGCGACAGTCAGCGCTATCACACCCACAACGGCGAGAATGATACCCAGTTTCACCTTCATCTACCCCCCCCTCCTTTGACGGTCTCAAGATAGCGGGCTCCTTAGTTTAGCGGTGTTTCCAGTTTTTGTATCTTTGCAAATGGTATACACGACCCGATATTCGCATTAGATAATAGTAGCGAAAGGTGTTACGCGTTGTCAATCAGGTGAACTGACTAAAAAAGTTGCGAAATGGTATTGTTGTCGAAAAATATCGTACCTATTTGTTCTCCCCCGTTTAAGGAAAGGGGATAGAGGAGATAGGGTTAGCTATTTCTTATTTTCTTATGCCGTACAGTATTACGCCCAGGCCGGCGATAGACAGAATCACGCCCAGGAAATACATCACAAGCTGTAGCCACAGAGACTCGATAGTAGCGGCAATCACCCTGGCGAGCACTATGCCGATGATTGCCAGCGCTATACCGGCGACCCAGAGCTTCAGCTTTTTGCTCATGAACCGAATAGCTTGGTAAACAACGGGATTCCGGTGATGTAAATACCGGCGATGATAGCCGTGGTGATAACGCCCGCCACGTTGGCACCCATGGCAAACGGCAGAATCATGCACTTTTTGTTTGCCTGGAAGGCGCACTTCTGCGCCACCTTAGCCGTAGTCGGGATACAGGAAACACCGGCGATGCCGATGAGTGGATTGATTTTGCCTTTGGTTACTTTGAATGCAATCACTCCACCTGCAAGCCCGCCCAGGCCTGAAAGAAGTAGAGACAGCATACCCAGTGCCAGAAGCATAAGCACCTTGGGGTTGAGGATGGTTTCGGCGCTCAGCAACGCGCCCAGGGTGAATCCCAGGAAGAAGGTAGAGCCGTACAGCAGCGGACCGGACAGGAACTCGAGGTGCCTGGGCAGGTTTGCTTCCTTGATGGCGACGCCGGTGAAGAAGCTGATGAACAGCGGAGCCGCCACCGGGAAGAGCAGAGACAGGACCGTAGCACCGGCGACAGTAAAGGCGAATTTCTCTGAGCGGGAAACCCTGGGGATTTCCGCTATATTCATGGTAGTGCCCTGCATTGATTTCGGAATAAGCCCCTTAATGAGGTAGGGATAACCGGCGTAGCACAGGCTCAGGTATATGTAAGCCACGACGGTAATCGGAACGAACAGGTGCTTAGCCAGCGTCAGGGACGTGAAAAGGACCATGGGACCGTCGGCGCCACCCACAATGGCTATGGAAGCCGCTTCACCGGGGGTGAATCCCAGCGCTATGGCGATGGGCAGGGTAAACACGGTGCCTAGCTCCGCCGCCATCGCCAGCATCATGCTGAGCAGGGGCTTGGCGATAAGGAAATCTATGTCCGTGATAGCGCCTATGCCCATGAAGACCAGGCACGCAATCAGCCCGTTGCTGAAGGTATAGGTATATATCGGCTGGAGAAAATTGATTTGAAGGATGTTCATCAGTGCCAGCGGCTCTGAGGTCAAGGGGTCAATGAAGAGATTACCGAACTTGCCCGCTTCCATCACCATGGTACCGGCATTGACTCCAATCATGGCGAGACCCATGGGTATCATGATAAGCCCTTCCAGGATTCCTTTGAAACTCAGGTAGAGAAACGCTATAC
>JAUYDO010000283.1 GCA_030691835.1 Dehalococcoidia bacterium
TCTTTCGTGGCGGCATCGGCATACCAGGCTTTAAGCATACTCACCATGTACTTAGGCAGGTGTTTCTTCCAGTTTCCGCTCCTGGGGTCAGTGCTCTTTGGGGTAATCGCCTCCAGGTATTTTGCCAGAGTAGGCTGTGCCGTGCTCGACACCGGCAGATAGCCGGGAAGAAGATGGAAGAGTAAGCCGTAGTCGGTGGCACCCTGCACATTGGACTCGCCGCGCAGGGCATTGATGCCGCCGCCGGCTATACCTATATTGGCAAGCAGAAGCTGGATGACCGAAAAAGCCCGGACATTCTGAGTGCCCACGGTATGCTGGGTCGTGCCCATGGCATACATAATGGTTCCAGCCCGGTTTGGCTTACCGGTAGAAGCGAAGGCCTGATATACCTTGAGCAGGGTCTCCTTGGGAGTGCCTGTGATGCGGGATACAGCGTCCGGGTTATAGCGAGAGTAATGCTTTTTCAAAATCTGGAAAACACAGTTCGGGTTCTGGAAGGTTTTGTCCTGCCTGGGAACACCTTTATCGTCGGGTTGATATTGCCAGGTAGACTTATCCTTGTAGGTTCTGGTAGAAGCGTCATAGCCGCTGAATATGCCATCGCTGAAACCGTAGCCCGGGTTGACGAGCCAGCCGGCATTGGTATACTCCCGCAGGTATTCTATATTGTAGTTCTGCGGATTATTCTCGATATCCTCTATAACGTACTTTATCATTCCACCGAGGAAGGCGATGTCAGTACCCGACCTCATCGGCGCCCAGATGTGAGCTTTTGCCGAAGTACGGGTGAAGCGCGGGTCCACGTGAATCAGCGTAGCGCCTTTATCCATGGCTTTAGTGACCCAGTGGAAGGAGATGGGATGGTTCTCAGCGGCATTGGAGCCCATAATCAATATGACATCAGCGTTGCCAATATCAATCCAGTGATTGGTCATTGCACCCCGACCGAAGCTTTCCGCCAGACCGGCGACAGAGGGGGAATGTCATATCCGCGCCTGGGTTTCCGTATACACCATACCCAGGGCTCGGTTCATCTTAGTGATGAGGTAACATTCCTCGTTGTCGTGGGCGGAGCCACCAAGTTGAGCAACAGCTTCAGTGCGGTTGACCAGGTTGCCGTCCTTATCCTTCTCAATCCAGCTATCATCCCTGGTCTTTTTGATTCTCTTTGCAATCTCACCCAGAGCCCACTCCCAGGATTTCTCATCCCACCTATCGCTATTGGGGGCACGATAAAGGACTTTGGTGAGACGGCGAGGATTAAGCTGACCATTGACCGTCCTTAGCTGATATAAAGACTGTGCCTTTGAGCAGAGGCCACCGCGATTGATTGGGTGTTCGGGGTATCCCTCAATACTTATAAGATTGTTACCTTCGGTGGCTACCAGTATGCCACAGCCAGCGGCACAGTAAGCACATATGCTTGTCTTCTCCCCAATCCGCTTTTTCAGAGAAAAGCTTTTAAGAGGGGCGGCTAAAACCTTTTCAAATCCCGAAGTAGAGAAAACGAGTGCTCCCGCTGTCACTCCTCCGCCTATTTTGAAGAACTCTCTCCGGCTTATCGCCTCCATAGGCTCCCTCCTTCAATTAGACTCCCATCTAGCTGGCGGCTAGACCTGTATGATTGTTGCCCGCATTCTCCCTGGTCTAAAAATTCCCCGGGCACATTCTGAATGAGCATACGAAATTAGCTGTTCATAAGGCTGAAATTTTTTACGCCATCTCATAAACACGTGTATTGCCAAACCTGTCCTAAGTATCGGGCAAATACCCTGTGCTGGACTAGAGAATAATACCCATGAATAATAAGAAAACATACCAATTGTAGTGAGAAAACACACCATTGACGCTGTAAAAGGAAGAGGGACTTCCTTGCGGAAGCCCCTCTTAGAACAATTTCTGGAGAGCGGTCTTGCCTACTCTTGTTCTATTCGATGCGGCATTTCTATTAAGCCTTTGCTGATGGCGTACTTTATCAGCTCGGTGCGGTTACTAAAACCCAGCTTTTCCATGACGCTTGTCCTGTGTCTGAGAACGGTCTTGATGCTTATGAAGAGCCTGTCGGCAATCTCGCGGTTTGTGCGTCCTTCAGCAACGAGCTGAAGTATTTCCCTCTCTCTGTTGGTGAGACGTTCATATTCGTCCTTTTGCGCGCCGACATGCGTCAGATACTCCTCAACCAGGGTTGTTGCCGCCGTCGGGTACAGGAATGATTCTCCTCGATAGACGGTGCGGATAGCGGAGACCAGTTCCGGGGCTGGAGCGGTCTTTGAGATATAGCCCTTAGCGCCAGCCCTGAGCATGGACAGGATGTACTCGCTGTCCTCATACTGGGTGAGGGCGAGTATTTGAACGTTTGGATTTTCCTTGTGAATACGGCGCGTCGCCTCCAGACCACCCAACACCGGCATGGCGATATCCATAAGCACCACCTGCGGAGCAAGCTGGCGTACTTTTTCAATCGCCTCATTTCCCTCGGTAGCCTCACCCACTATCTCAATGTCGTCACAACCCTGGAGCAGGGCACGAATTCCTTGCCTGAACATAGTATGGTCATCAACCAGTAGCACCTTTATCTTGGACATCATCTTGCTCCCACTCTACCGGTATTTCGATAGCCAGTCTGGTTCCGCAGCCCGGCTCGGTATCGATGTTGAAGGTTCCTCCCAGTAGCTCAGCCCGCTCCTTCATACCCAGCAGACCGACACCATCTCGGTGGCTGTCTGAACCAAATATTCGCGCCATGTCAAAGCCAGCACCGTCGTCCTCAACCTGAACGGCGATGCTCCGGTCTTTGAATTCCAGACTTACGTAGGCACTCTCCGCCCGGGCGTGAGAGGCGATGTTGGTAACCGCCTCCTGCACAATGCGGAAAAGGGCTATCCCCACCTGCGCCGGCAGATTTTTCTCCTGACCTACTACCTCCAAATGCACCTCCACTCCCGCCGCGTCAAGAGTGCTATGGAGACAGGACCGCAGTGCCGCTGCTAAACCAAGGTCATCAAGCAGTGTGGGCCTCAGGTCATGGATGAGTCTGTGCATTTCTTTGGAAGTGGCTGACAGCAAGGTCTTCATTTCCTCGAGCTGGGACTTCACATCCCCGGCGTTGTCCCCCAGCGCAGTGGAAAGCCCTTCCAGACGCACAGTCAGCGTTGCCAGCACTTGACTGGTAACATCATGGAGCTCCCTGGCTACCCGCTGACGCTCATCCTCCTGAGCTGAGATGATTTGGCGCAAGAGCTCAACCCGCATCTGGTCCCTCAACTTGAGTTCCTCATACAACTGCGCATTTTCAATGGCAACGCCCAGCTGGTGACGCAAGGCGGTCAATAGCTGGACCTCTTGCTCGGAAAAAGACCTCGCTTCCCGGCTGGCTATATTTAGCACGCCTACAACCCTCTCCTTGGACGTCAGAGGAACGCTGACGAACGCCTTCAATCCTTCTTCTACCAGCACTGGCTGGCGGGTTACTCTCGGGTCATTAGAGACATCGTCCACGACCAGAGTTTCTCCCCTTTCGGCAACCTGACCGGCGATACCTTCCCCGAGTGCGAGACCAGCAGTTCTCTGTATAAACTGCTCCGACAGACCATGATGAGCCCGGTAAGAGAGTGTTCGTGACTCATTATCAAGAAGAAGAATGCCACCAACCTGGGCTTCCGTAACTTCTAGGGCTTTCTCAAGAGCGCTGTTCAGAATGACATCCAGGCTCAGCGACTGGCTGACTGTACTGGCAATGGCGTTAAGAGCACGCAGGCGACGGTTAGCCTCAAGTATCCTTTTTTCCAGCTCTTTGCTTTCGGTGACGTCTCTCGCCATCTCAGCAACCCGGGTGATTTTGCCGCTGATGTCCCGTATCGGCGAAGCGCTCACCTCGATGTATTTCGCGCTGGCGACGCCGCCCTGGTCCGAGGTGTGCTGATGAATAACCCGGACAGGTAGACCTGTTTGCCAGACCCTGGTCACGGGACATATACAGGTAGGGGGACGGCAGGGGTGGTTTGCTCCGTGGCTTACCTCGTAGCAGTAGCGCCCCACAACCTGACCGTCTTTGTGTTTCAAACACAGGCTTCGATTTGCCTGGACTATGTGCAACTGGCTATCCAGTACCATCAAATCGTCATCGAGGCTGTCGATAACGCTCTGCAGAAAGTCCCTGGACGTCCTCAGTCGTGCCTCGGATTCCTCAAGCTGATGGGTTTTCTCCTCTAGCTCCTTTAGAGAGCCCCTGAGCCGTTCTCGCATGAACTCATAGGTGTTGACCAGCAGCCCGGTTTCGGCTCTGGCGCCAGGGGCTATGCGACCCAGCAGGTCCCACAGACTGTTGCGAATCCACCTGGTCAGGGTGGCTAAGATGCTCACCCAGAACAGGATGCTGAGGTTGGTCAGCAGTTGGATTTTGTGCGCGAAGCCACCTGCCAAACCCATTCTCCCTGTATGTTGTTCTTTTGGTACGGTTATTTTAGCACTACCTTGAGTCAAAAGCAAAAGGCTCTCAGCAGACTCGCGCAAAAGTGCGCGCTGTTCTACAACAATTTGGAGCGCTTTTCTATATGATATGCGAACTTTTCTATTGTAGCGCCGGCGGAGTCAGGCTAAAGTGGAGTCAGGTGTAGCGAGAAGTAGCCACACCTTTCAGTGCTTTAGGGGTGAGAAATGGAGCGGTGGTCACCAGTAAAGCTGATAAAAGGTCGCGCGGCACGTGTGAAGTCGGTCGCATACGCGGGACTGTTTTTAATTATTAGCACCCTTTTCCCGATTGTGACATGGGTCAGGCTATTCTCTGCCATACGTGAGCCTTTGCGCCGGATTATCAGCCGGGTGATACACGCCGTGCTGTTTTTTGTGGTCGGGACATTGCTTGCCATGAGGCAACCAGCGCCCGTGAGGAAAGTCCCATATATTTTGCTCTTTTTCATGGTTGCCATCTTGATGCCGGTGCTAATCTGGATAGGTCTGGGTATAGCGATTCGAGACCTTTTACGCAGGTGGCGCGAGTCATGGCTGGTATCCACACTGGTTTGCCGCTTTGATACAGACTGCCCGCCCGGCTGGGTATGCATCGCCGGGAAATGCATGCCGAGGTATTAGATGGCGCAAGAATCACAGGAGATTGCCCCGGTGAACTCAATGAGGCATCTTCAAGGACGGGAGGTGACATAGATGAGGCGAGTAATATCGGTAGTATTGGCGATTCTGGCGGGTATCCTTTTTCCGCTCCTGATATGGGTGGCGCTTTTCATTGCTGTGCGTAAACCGTTGCTTCACGTCCTGAAACGAGCTGGTTCCGCGGCACTGGCGCTTCTGGCTGGAATCTTTTCCCCGGTACTGGTCTGGGTAGGCTTTGGTGTCGCCTTGAGTCATAAGATACGAGATGGGAGACTTCGCCGTGTCTCCAACCGCACCGTTGGCGAGATTCTGGCAGCCGCAAGACTCAAGGTGCAATGGGAGGCATATGAAGGGGAGTCAGCGGCGTCGGCAATATTCGGGAGACAGCCGATATCGGAAATCCGCCAGCTTCTGACTAGAGTTGGGCTATAAGTTGTGAAGCTCGGGTAAAGTAACGCGGTACTTACGCACTTATGCGCACCAGCCGCGAGTTTTCGGTGTAAGAGGTCAACCGGACAAGAAAGGAGGAGAGGCGTACATGAGAACGGGGGAATACGCACTGGCTAAGGAACTTCACGGCATAGATATTTTTGACGGTCTCTCCGACGATAGCCTTCAGCAAATAGCCAGGTATTGCAGTCAGGAAATCTATGATGCGGGAGAATGTTGTGCCGTTGAAGGTGAGACAATAGACCGTATACTTATCCTTAATGGCGGTAAGGTCACAATTAATATGAAAGTCCTGGTCGCACGACATACGCACACGGTGACTATCGCCACTCTGACCAAGGGCAACGTATGTGCCTGGTCTGCGCTCGTCCCGCCACATGTCCTTACCGCTTCTATAAAATGCACCGAAATTACTCCGATGACCGGTATCCGGGCTGCAGACCTGCAACGTATATTGGAAGAAAGACCCATGGTGGGGTATATCGTGATGAAGAATCTCGCCAGGGTCATGAGCTCGAGACTGAGAGAAAGCCACACCCAGCTAGTGCGCCTTATCGCAGAATTAATAAAGCAAGGAAAATAAAAGCGAGTAAGGTAGCATCACCGGAGGGATACAATGATGTTGTCCCTGGCATTACCAGCAACATGGTGAGCCGTGGAGGATTCGAACCTCCGACCAATAGCTTAAAAGGCTACTGCTCTGCCAACTGAGCTAACGGCCCCTGAACTGAAACGGTGTGGATTTGATTCCCGCATTTGATTTTATCAGAAGAGCACACATAGCGCAAGGTAACGCATCTGCTATGGGTCAAAGGAAGGTTGAGCACCACGCCGCAATGGTACGCCGTGACTGGAGCCTATACCACGCCGCCGTCTATGCAGATGACCTGTCCGGTGATGTAACCCGCCCGCTCGCTGGCGAGGAAAGCCACCAGCTCCGCTACGTCCTGCGGAGTGCCGAAGCGCTTCAGCGCGATGCGGGACAGAATCATTGATTTTGCCTCTTGCGGCAGTTTATCCGTCATATCAGTGGTGATGAAACCCGGACATATTACGTTCGAGGTTATATTGCGCGCTCCGGCTTCCCTGGCTACTGCCTTGGTGAAGGCGATGAGCCCGCCCTTGGCAGCGGAGTAGTTCGCCTGCCCTGCATTTCCGAGAAGACCGGCAAGCGATGATATATTGATGATGCGTCCCCAGGAGTTCTCCATCATGGAGCGCATGGCGAACTTAGTGCACAGGTAAGCGCCGCGCAGGTTGGTATTAATGACATCATCCCATGCCTCGTCGGGCATGCGCAGCAGAAGGCTGTCCTTGACGATGCCGGCGTTATTTACCAGGATGTCAATCCTGCCACACTTATCCGTTATCTGGCGAATCATGGGTTTTACAGCGTCGGCATCCGCCACGTTCGCCTTGATTACGATTGCTTCGCCGCCCTTGCTCTCAATCTCTTTTGCCACGGCGGCGGCTTCTTCATCGCGGGCGACGTAGTTAATCGCCACCTTAGAGCCCAGGGACGCCAGCCTTATGGCAATAGCTTTGCCCAGTCCTCTCGAAGCGCCCGTTACCAGGGATACCCTGCCTTTTAGCTCCTGATTATCCATTGCTTTCTCTAAAAATAGACTGTTTAATCCTTGCTTTCATTTGTCACCCCTGCGTTCATTTGTCACCCCTGCGAAAGCAGGGGTCTACCTGTCCTTCCTAACGGAAGGAGCCACCTCGCCCCGTATTAAATACGGGGCGGCGGTATCCGTCAGAGGCGGACGCCTGCGCGGGAATGACATGTTATTAGATGTTGTTTAACTTCGTTGTCGTTGCGTAAATGGACATGGCAGTGCCCTCTAGACTCGCCTGAGCACGATACAGGCATTCTGCCCGCCCATGCCAAAGGAGTTGGACAGGACGGTATTAACCTCTTGCCGGCGCGCCTTGTTGGGCACGTAGTCCAGGTCGCACTCCGGGTCAGGCGTCTCATAGTTTATCGTGGGCGGAATGACGCCGTTCTTGATGGTCAGCACCGAGGCTATCGCCTCAACAGCGCCGGCGGCGCAGGCAAGATGCCCTATCATTGACTTGTTGGAGCTTACGGGAATCTTGTACGCGCGCTCGCCGAACATGAGCTTCAGTGCTTTGGTCTCCGTGGCGTCATTGAGCCTGGTGCTGGTGCCGTGGGCGTTAACGTAGTCCACCTCTTCCGGCGCGACATCGCCGTCCCGCAGTGCCATCTTCATGGCTATCGCTTCTGTCTCGGCGTTGGGCGCCGTGTCATTGAAGCAATCGAACGACCAGCCGGCTCCGGCAAGCTCCGCCAGCATGGGTGCGCCGCGCTCAACGGCGTGTTCGTAGGTCTCAAGCACCAGGAAGCCGGCGCCCTCTCCCATCACCATGCCACTGCGGTTCATGTCAAAGGGTCGGCAGGCGGTCTTCGGGTCCGGGTTTCTCGATACTGCGCCAACCAGACTGAGGCATGCCATGGCCAGGGTGTTTACCTGCGATTCGCCGCTTCCGGCTATCATCACGTCGGCGTGACCCAGGCGGAGCAGGTTCAGAGCCATGCCCAGCACATCACTGCCTGTGGCGCAGGCGCTATTCAGGCTGGTGTTCGGTCCTCTGGCACCTAGCTCCATAGCCACCTGCACCGGCACCGCGTGAGCCGAAATTTTGCTAAGCAGCAGCGGGTCAACCCTCATAGGACCGCGGTTCTTCAGGGGTTCAGCCTGGTCAAGCACCAGAGAGGGCATTCCGGTGGTACCTACTGCTACGCCCACCCGCTCCGGCTTTTCACGGGACATATCCAGTCTGGCGTCCGCTACTGCCATCTTTGCCGCTGGAATGGCAAGGTGGGTACAGCGCCCGGTGCGGTCGACCCGCTTTATGTTCATAAACCTGGTGGGGTCAAAGCCTTTTACCTCCGCGGCGACCTTGACTGGATAACGCGTGGTATCGAACTGGGTTATCAGCCCGACTCCGTTCCTGCCTTCACAGAGTCCCTGCCAGTACTCGTCAACGTTCAACCCTATGGGTGTTACGGCACCCATACCGGTGACAACGATTTTACGTCTCAAGGGTTGTCCACTCCTCCTAGTTCAAGCCCCGTATCAAGTACGGGGTCAGCTCATGGGGGCAAGCGACAGCCCGCCGTCGATAATAATCGCCTGACCTATTATCATGGAACATTCGTCACTGCACAGGAAAGCGACCAGATTGGCGATGTCCTCCGGCTGGACTAGCTTCCCGGCGGGAGTTGACTGCGATAGCCTGGGCAGTGACATGTCTTCGGCGTAGAGCTTGAGGGCTTCTGACTCGACAGCGCCCGGGGCTACGGCGTTGACGCAGATACCTTTTGGAGCCAGCTCTACTGCCAGATACCGGGTGAGCGCCTCCAGGGCGGCTTTAGAGACCCCCACAGAGGTGTAGATTGGCGTAATCATGCGTGAGCCGAGGCTTGATATACAGACAATCCTGCCGCCCTTCGGCATGAGCCTGGCGGCTCTCTGGGAGCAGAGCAGAAAAGCTCTGGCGTTGATATCCATTGTCCACTGCCAGCCCTTGGCATCCAGCTCAAGGGCTGGTTTGGGTACGCCCGAAGCGGCGTTATTGATAAATATGTCCAGTCTGCCGAATTTCTGCTCAATCTCCCGGAACATCTCGTCTATCTTCTCGGGCTCGCCGACATTGGCTTTGATGATGTGCGCGTTGACGCCCTTGCTCCGGGCTTCCTGCGCGGTGGCTTCCGCCGCAGAAGTCCGGCGGAAGTAGTTGATGATGACGTCCGCGCCTTCGGAGGCGAGCTTCAGCGTTATAGCACGCCCGATACCCCTGGAGCCCCCCGTCACCAGGGCGATTTTACCTTTGAGCGACATAATCAGTCTCGTTCCTTATTTCTTCTTCTCGGCGACCTTCTTCTTGACATAACCTATAAAGGCGCCCATGTTATTCAGCGACTTCAGGTCTTCATCCACCAGCTCGATGTCAAAAGCCTCCTCCAGCGCCACCAGTATCTGCACCACGTCAAGGGAGTCTGCACCCAGCTCCTTGAACGTGGTGGTAGGCGTTAGAACAACATCCTCTTTACGCGTTATCTTCTTTACTATGTTTCGCAGGGTCTCTTCAACGGTCAAAATGTTTTCTGTCGTCATCTACAACTCCTTTCGTATTATTGTTACCGGACAGTCAGGGATTTGCCTTTATCTTTACACTGGCTTCTCCCGTAATTATCTGCTCGTCTTTTTGATTCGAGCACAGGACATCGCAGGTTACCAGTGTCTCCACGTCGCTCTTCTGCATCCGGACTATCTTGCCGCTCACCGTTATGGTATCGCCGGGTCTCGCCGGCGCCTTGAATCTCACGCTCAGCCTGCCGCCCTTGAGCCAGCTTAAGCCAAAGGCGGTGGTCAGCATCTCCGAGATGTAGGCGAGATTGAGCATACCGTGTGCGATGGTGCCCCCTGCCGGTGTCTTTTTGGCAAAAGCCTCGTTTATATGTATGGGATTGAAGTCCTTGCTGGCTTCGGCGTAAAGATTGATTTTCTCCTGAGTGATGTTCTTCTTTAGCTCAGGTAGTTTCATGCCTTCTCTCAAATCGGATAGCTGTAGCATCGTAGTCATCGCAGTAATATCAGTTGCCCTGCTGCGGCAGGACAAAACCTACCTTGCCCGCCATCACCTTTTGCTCGTTTTTATAGACCTCGATGTCCATGGTCATGAGGTGCAGTTTGCCGCGCTCCCGCTTCCTGCTAACCTTTGACCGGCAGGTGATGGTGTCTTCACGGTACACGGTGTCAAGGAACTCCAGCTCCTGGGATACGTGTATGCTTCCCGGGGGAAAGGATACGCTCTTCGATAGCGCTGACATGGCGCAGGCGGCAAGAGCGGTGGGCGGCATTATACTGGTATCACGGTACAGTGGACTGTTCTCCTCGACCGCCCTGATGTAAGTATCAACCATGGCGGAATCGAGCCTGCAACTGCTCGGTGGGAACTCAAATCCCACTTCAAGCTGGTAGTAGTCCGTCACAGAACCGTTTGTCATAGTCTCAAGTACCTAGTACATCTAGGTATGCTTGAAAAGCAATACTAACATGGGCAGAAAGTGCTTGTCAAGTCTATCTGGCTGGGGAGAGGACTGCAATCAAGCTGGCGCGTTTCTTATAACACTAATGTTAGAGTTTCCCGCGAAACTCCCCTGCAGATACACAATTAGCTGGAACAAAAAAGGTTATTACCCAATATTTTTGATGGAATAGCTTTGAATAATGAGCTAAATCATGAAAACTCGATTAAAATCACCCCATGCAATTTCTGTAAAATAAATGCGTTTATCCGAAAGATACGACCTATCCC
>JAUYDO010000058.1 GCA_030691835.1 Dehalococcoidia bacterium
AGCTGCCTGGTACTCAAGCGCGCCTGGCTCAAGACAGGACAGGCTGAACTCGTCGACCGTTGCGCCAGGCACGCCCACTCCAGCCGCTGTACAGCGGTATACCTGGAGAAAATCCTGCCTGAAGCGGCAGACAAACTGACCAAAGATAAGCTCAAAGAGTATCTTGGCCGTGAGTTTGCCAGCGACCTGAGGCAAGGCATATACGCTATGTCTATTTCAGATGACGATATCCCGGATACCGTACCGCCCCAGAGGTACCGCGGGGTAAAAGCTATGGTTTCAGTTCTACCGCTGGGACGCCTTGGCTCGGCGTCAATCGAGCTCCACGTCCTGCCCTGGGAAATGGCTAACGCCACCATCAGTCTGTACGGGCGGGGTGGAGTGCGAATATGCTTCCTCACCGACATGGAAGAATTCAAATCACTACCGTGGACGGACAAGCGCATCGAAGGTCACGTTCGCTGTGACCCGCTCAAGCGCACGGCGGATAAGGCGGCGGTGGTACAGGACCACGTATACCAGTCATTCGTCGATGAACTGCGCAAGCTGGAGCCGCAGATTAGAGAGATGATAGACAAAATCAGCGCTTCATCCCAGGAGAGACGCTTTGAAGTAATCATGCACAAGACCAGCCGTCTCATTGACAAATTCCTGCGCTACCGCGACAGGGGCTTGTTGACAGAGTTGTCTTATCGCTCAATGCTCGGCAAACCGGAAAGAGCGTTAGCGCCGGCGGCTAAACCCTCTTCAGAAGCACCGGCATCGGAGACTGCGCCAAAACCGGTGCCGGCGCGTCCACGCCCCATCGATACCCGCGTCCCCGGAATAGGGCTGTACGCACCTCCCGCGGAGAAGTCACAGGCGCGCAGCTGGTACGACCCGGGTCTTGGCCGTATCTGCATAAACCGTGAGCATCCCGAGTTCATGCTATCACAGAGAGAGAACGCCCGCTGTGTGCGTTACCTATTTGCTATATGGGTAAAGGAGAGCCTTCTACAGGAATACGGCAGTGACGCCGAAAGACTGGCTGATGAGATGGTAGGGATGCTCTCCGAGGCTGAGCCGCTATTGTGGTAACTACGTCTTGCTTCGGATAGACTGAGGAATTTCGCGGTACATCTTCTCAGTATAGTCCATCATCATGCGGCAGGCTGAGAAAAGTGTAACAGAGGAAAGAATCGACTCTTTAACTACGCGAATCCAGCCATGGGGGAATCCGGCTCTGTCACGGTCGTAGTAAAGCGGTATTACCTCTTCTTCCAGGATGCGGTAGAGTGACTGCGCATCAACCTCATCCTGACGGTCCGAGAAAGCGGCTTCCGGTCCCGGTCCAATCGCCCAGCCATTGGAGCCGTTATAGCCCTCGTACCACCAGCCGTCGCGCACGCTGAGGTGAGGCACGCCGTTTATAGCCGCCTTCATACCGCTGGTACCGCAAGCCTCCTGCAGGCGTCTCGGAGTATTTAGCCAGACATCCACTCCGTGGGTCATATAGCTCGCCGTGTGCATATCATAGTCCTCGATGAAGGCTACACGACCCTGGAACTCGCGGTCCTGAGCGATGGCGTAAATCTGATGAAGCAGTTGCTTGCCTGCCCAGTCTGCGGGGTGAGACTTTCCGGCGAATATTAGCTGCACCGGCTTGAATGGGTTATTCAGTATCTTCTTAAGGCGCGCCATGTCCTGGAAAAGCAGGGTCGGCCGCTTGTATTCCGTGAACCTGCGGGCAAAACCTATAGTCAATGCGTCAGGGTGCAAAAGAGCACCCATCGTGACGACCTGCTGAGCCGTCACATCGCCTTCCGCCCAGCGTCTCTGGGCACGGTCGAGCATGAAATTAAGCAGCTTGACCTTAAGGTTCTGGCGCACCTCCCAGACCTCGTTATCAGGAATGTCGAGTATCTTCTTCCATATAGCAGGGTCGTGCTGTCCTTCAAGGCAATCATGCCCGAGATATTTCTCAAACACCCTTTGAATCTCTGCCGCAATCCAGGTAGGGACATGGATACCGTTTGTGACGTAGGTAATGGGTATCTTGTCTTCAGGAAGGTTCGGCCAGAGTCCAGCCCACATCCTCCGGGTCACTCCACCATGCAGTTTACTCACGGCATTGCGCTGGTTTGAGGCATTGAGTCCCAGAGCTGTCATATTGAACCCGGCGCGACCTTCCACATCGGGACGCCCGATTTCCAAGAATGTTTCACGGTCTATTCCGATAGACTCCCAGTAGCGACTGAAGTACTTATCGACCAAATTGGTCAGGAAACAATCGTGTGCGCAGGCGACCGGGGTGTGCGTGGTGAAGACCGTGTTGGCGCGCACTCTGCTTAGAGCCTCATTGAACGGCACTCCCCGTCCCACCTCTTCCCTGATACGCTCGAGCACCATGAATGTTGAGTGACCCTCGTTGGCGTGCCAGATTGCCGGGTGTATTCCCAGGGCTCGCAACACTCGAACGCCGCCTATGCCAAGCACAATCTCCTGCTGCATGCGGACCTCAGGGTCAGCGGTATAGAGCCGAGCAGATAGCACTCTGTCCTGTGCCGTGTTCTGCTCCAGGTTGGTATCCAGGAGGTAGATGTTTACGCGTCCTGCCTTCACCAGCCAGACCGCAATTGATACTGTCCTGTCTTCTATCTGCACCTGTGCCACACTTATGCCCTTAGGAGGGTTTAAGCGGCTTATCGGTGCTTCTTCGAAGTTGAGTTGCCGGTATATCTCTTGCTGCCATCCGTCAGCCGCTATGTGCTGGTGAAAGTAGCCCTGCGGATACATGAAACCGATACCCACGAAAGGCAGACCCAGGTCACTTGCCTCTTTACAAATATCTCCGGCGAGGACACCCAGACCACCCGCATATATGGGCAAAGAGTTATGTAAAGCAAACTCCATCGAAAAGTAGGCGATAGGTCCCGAAGCCAGCTCAGGGTAATTGGCAGAAACCCAGGTGTCCTTTGCCGTCATGTCGGCGTCAAAAGCCTCCATCACGGAGTCATACAGGCTCAGGAAAGCCACGTCCTGTGTCGCCGCTTCCAGCTTGCTATCCGGCGTGTTATACACTTCCTGTACCGGGTTATGACCGCTCTCTCGCCACAGCGGATAGTCGAGCATGCGGAAAACATCACGCGCCTTAGGATGCCATGCCCACCACAGATTAGTAGCTAGCTCATCCAGCCTCTTGATACGCTCGGGTAACTTGCGCCTTTCGCTCGGTGTCATCTCAAATCCCCTCCAGACGCACAATCACAGCCTGTTTCGCCCTAATTTCCATTATACTAAATGAAAACAATGATTAACACCTCAACCGGACAGCCGGAAACAAAAGAAAAGGACGCGACAGGCACGGAGGCCTGTTGTACCGACGGTGGGACAGGCGTCCCTTCAGGGAGAAACCTTCT
>JAUYDO010000071.1 GCA_030691835.1 Dehalococcoidia bacterium
CCCCATCTCCAGGTAGGCTTTGCCCAGGCGGTTGTAAGCCTCTACGTCGTTAGGAAAATTCCCTATTATTTGCTTGTTGAGCGCTATCGACTCCTGCCAGTTGCTCTGCATGGCTGTAGCAATAGCCTGCTTGGCAATCTGTCTTCTTATTCTAACCTGTTTTTCTTCCTGATATGCCATTACTGTGCTCCATCCGGTGCCGCATTTTTGTTCCTGTGGCTGACGTCCGGGGTATCAGCCCTATAAAGTATTATAAAGTATTATGACCTTATTACTCTGTATTCCCTTACCCTTCACAAGAAGAAGGGGGAATAATTTTTCTTACAGGACGATTATCCCTATCGAACACCTCCTACCCAATAAAAGGAAAAAGAAACCCCCATACCTCTTCTTTGCAGGAGAATCCCCAGAAGCTGTCCAGTCGGGAGGAAGGTTAAGCTGTTATGCTTTTTCCAGCTCGAAAGCCCGGTGCAGGGCACGGACTGCATCCTTGACCCTTGCTTCATCAATAATAACGGTTATCCTTATCTCGGAGGTAGTGATAAGCTGAATATTTATGTTCTCCTTGCTGAGAGCGCTGAACATCCTAGCGGCATAGCCTGGTGCGTTCTGCATTCCGGTACCGACGATGCTGACCTTACCCAGCTTAGCGTCGCTCACGGTGTCTTTCGCTCCGGCGGACTGGACTATCGGCTTTATCACGTCCATCGCCTTCTTCAGGTCGCCCTTAGCTACAGTGAAGGTCAGGTCAGCCAGATTGCCGGTACCGGCGTTCTGGACTATGGTGTCAACGCTTACGCCTGCCTTAGCCAGAGGCTCAAATATACCGGCGGCGACACCGGGCTTATCCGGTACTCCGATTACGGTTATTTTAGCCACATCAAGGTCGTGGGCAATACCTCTCACCTTATTTCTGACTTCCATTGAAGCTCCTCCGTGAATCAGTGTGCCCGGGCTATCGGTAAAGCTGGAAGCGACCAGGATAGGCATGTTATACACGCCTGCCAGCTCCACCGCCCTGTGGTGCAGCACCTTTGAGCCGTAGGTTGCCAGCTCCAGCATCTCCTCGTAGCCGATTTCCGGTAGCTTTCTCGCCTCGGGCACCAGTCGCGGGTCGGCGGTGTAAACGCCGTCCACATCGGTGAATCTTTCACAGACCCCGGCACCCAGAGAGACAGCCAGGGCTACGGCGGTGGTATCGGAGCCTCCCCGCCCCAGCGTTGTAACATCCATCCCATCCGTGATTCCCTGGAAACCGGCGACTATGACTGTATTGCCCTTCTCCAACTCCTTGAATATACGCCTTGCCTCGATTTTAAGTATACGGGCGCGGCTGAACGAGGCATCGGTGTGAATACCCGCTTGGGCGCCGCTGAGGCTGACTGCCGGATGTCCCATCTGCTTCAACGCCATAGCCATGAGGGTGCTGGACACTATTTCGCCGGTGGACAACAGGACGTCAAGCTCGCGCGGGTCAGGCTGGTCGGTTATCCTGTGAGCCAGGTCAATCAGGTCATCCGTGGTATCTCCCATGGCGGAGACCACTACCACCACCTGGTTGTCCTTCTCCCTGGTCTGAATGATACGCCGGGCAACGTTCCTTATTTTATCGACATCGGCTACAGAAGAACCCCCGTATTTCTGTACCACTATCGCCATGCACTTCCACCTCGGGAATGTAGATTAGTATTGTCAAATATCAGCCTTTTAATAATACCATAACCAGCGTCGATTAGAAAGTTTGTTTTACTTGCCTCAGCTTCGGTAAACCGGCTGGCTCCATTGGACTTAAAGCCGGGTCCCCAGAGCATGAATGGCACCGGGTCGCCGCTGTGGGTCTGAATCTTGATGGGGGTGGGGTGGTCGGGCATGACCAGCAGGCGCAGCGAGTCTTTGTAAGAGCGAAGGCGGCTGACCACCTCGGCGTCCGTTCGCTCGATAGCCTCAACCTTGTGCTCAACTGAGCCGGCGTGTCCCGCCTCGTCCGGCGCTTCGATGTGTATGACCACCAGGTCATGGTCAGCCAGAGCCTTCAGGGCGCCATTCACCTGGGCGGTGTAGTCGTTGTCCAGTCCATCGCTGACGCCGGGTATCTCAAGGACCTCCATGCCTGCCATGCGGGCGAGTCCCCGGAGCAGGTCGACGCCGGAGGTCATCGCCGCCGTCAGCCCGTAAACCTGCCGGAAAAGCGGCAGTGCCGGCACCTGACCACTGCCCCAGAAGAGCCAAATCATGGTAGCTGGAATATCGCCGCGCTGTTTCCGCGCCCGGTTCACCGGTTGGTCACGGAGCACCGGCTCGGAGCGGCGCATTAAATCTAGCAGGAACTCGCTCCCCGGACCTTTCGGCAGGTACTGCGCGATAGGCTTACCGGGGATATCATGCGGGGGAGTACATTCGGCTTTCAGTGCTTCCTCGCGACCTTTGAGCTTCAGGATGTGGCGGTAGCTGACGCCCGGGTAGAAGTGAATCTCCTCGTTTCCCAGCGCCTTATCAACAGCCAGGATTAGCTCTTTCGCCTCTGCGGTGCCGATGTGCCCGGCGCTGTAGTCCCACATCCTGCCGTCACGGACAGCCACCAGGTTACAGCGGAAGACCACCTCCCCTTCGGCGATGTCAATGCCCATGCTACGGGCTTCGATGGTGCTCCTGCCCCGGTAGTACACCTTTGGGTCATAGCCCATTATGGACATGCAGGCGCAGGCGCTCGTCGGCTCCATGCCTTCGGGCACGGTGCGGGCAAGACCCAGCACTCCTTCCCGCGCCATGGCGTCGAGGTTCGGGGTCTTTGCCAGCTCGAGGCAGGTCTTGCCGCCGTGGCTGGGGAGCGGCAGACCGGAAGCACCGTCAATTATCAGGATGCAGTATTTCATTTCTATCCCTAATTCTTCATTGTCACCCCCGCGAAACATGTCCCGTTCCCTGCTCGTTGTCAGGGACAAGACTTGATACGGGAGCGGGGGTCTACCCGGTTTCGTTCTGTCCTTCCTTACGGAAGGAGCCACCTCACCCGTAGTTAAGAGGGGTGGCTGTATCCGCCAGAGGCAGACGCTTGCGCGGGAATGGCAAAATAAAAAGGCGACTTGCCTGTTTGCGCTTAATAGCGTTTCATCATATAATGTATTGGCACCGGGGCGTAGCGCAGTCTGGCAGCGCGCTTGGTTCGGGACCAAGAGGTCGGCAGTTCGAGTCTGCCCGCCCCGACCATTATGAAAATATCTTCCAAACGACTCATTGGTGGTTACCGACCATCACTACAAACAACATCGCGCGAAAACAACTTGAACTGTACTAACCCCACTGCCCCGGTTACAAATGTCTTAAATTTTCTAACCTCCTAACCCGGACAAGCCGGAACCAAAAG
>JAUYDO010000083.1 GCA_030691835.1 Dehalococcoidia bacterium
TAATCTCTGTGACACTACACTAGCAGGGGAATCAGACTGCGGACATCATCAACCTTCTCAATGTTGTTGACCATATCCACCAGCTTCTCCACGTTCTCTTCGGGCAGAGGCTTGCTTGCGTAGCTCATGCAGTCGCGAAAGCGCGCCATATGGTCTTCCTGAGTCAAGGGGTTTCCGGGGAAGCCGGGAGCGATATCCATGCTCTTATCGTACACTTTCCTGTCTTTTGTCGTAACCCGCATCCTGATAGCGCACATCTGCAAACTATTTAGCTCGGGGTCGCCGGTGACCTGAACTTTGTCAACCAGATACATGATTTCAGGCTCCCTGACGGACGGCTCGTCGAAGTGCCTCAGTATACAGCTCTTTCTGAGCAGGGCACTGGCGATACAGTACGGGATGCTATACTGGGCATTTACCTTGGGGTTATTCCCGAGCTCAAAATGTCCAACCATATTGTAAACGAAAGGCTGTACCCTGACTTCAATCCTCTCTATGTCCTCCGGAGCAAGTCCCTTCTCTGCAACCAGCTCCAAGGTAACGGCGGTACTGCTCTGCGTCAGCCCGCAACTCGGATATTTCTTGAAGAGGATTTTGCTCAGCTCAAACCGCTTGCCCAGGTCACCAGCCACTCTCTCCGTATCGCGGCTATCCTTAGCAAAGAGGTGGAAATAGCCGAATGTGCCCTCGATAAAGTTTTTGGGACCGGTGAGACCGCGCCTGGCTAGCTGGGCGCACATCAGGGCGTTCTGGGCGGTGAAGCCCTGAATGAGGAGTACCCCCTGCGCCCCCTCGACGTTGCACTGGAAACTGCCTGCCGACCTATTGAAAGCCAGCGCCATGGCATTATGCATCTGGTCTGCGTTCAAACCAAGGAGTCTTCCCGCAACAGCGGTGGAAGCGAACACGGCGCAGATGCCGGTCGGGTCAAAGCCGTCGTAGGTGGAAACAGCGTTAATACGGCAGGCAACCTCCGTGCCTATGGTAATGGCTGTCAGGAAGTCCCTGCCACTACAGCCTCCGGCAAGCTCGGCGGACGCCAGACCTGTGGGTATGGCGGTCGAACCAACGTGCATTCCCGGCTGTATGGCGTCACAGAAATCAAGGGCGCGCGCCATGACGCCATTCACGAAAGCGGCGTTGTACGCCGGCGCCCTGACGCCGTGTACCAGCACCGTGGCTTCCTTCCCGCCGCCCCACTCTTTGACCTGGTCAAGTGCCTTCTCCGCCGCGGGGTCAGTCGCCCCGGCGACGATAGTGCCCAGCACGGTCAGTATCACCGTCCGCATGATTTTCAGCGGTTCCGGCGGCAGGTCTTCGTATTTAGTATTCAGGATAAATTCGGTTAGTTTTCTTTCCGTATCCATAGTTCCGTTCCTCTATTATTATGTTATTCTTTTGAAATGCATCCGACAGTTTCCCCGACTTCCGTGAAGCTGGTAAAAACGGATGTTAAAGGATTGCAAGTTCATTGAGACTGTCGAAGTATGTTTTTGTCATTCCCGCTCTTTTATTTGTCATTGCCCCGAAACTTGTCCCGTTCCCGTATCAAGTACGGGACAAGACTTGATACGGGAGCCAGGAATCCAGAAGAGGTTCATTGAAGACTTACTCCGTCTGGATTCCAGCCTTCGCTGGAATGACAGCTCATGCTACGGTGAATTCCTCATATCCACTAATCCCCTGCAGGTTTCCCCCTTAAGTCTAAGTCGCCAAATCGTCGGTGCAAATTATGTCCGCGCCGGTGCCCATTATGTTGGAGACTATAACATCTCCCATCTTGAGCGGCGGCTTCACCTTCATGGTAGCCAGCATCTGTACGCAATCTCTGAGTTCGCCCTTCGGCACCGTGCCCCGGCTCCTCACCGGCAGGACAGGTCGGGCGCTGCTTTCCGTCCTTACCGTCGTGGTGAGTACCCGCCTCGGCGACTGGCACTCCTGCGGAGCATACTCCTTGCCTTCCTTGCACTGGAACCCGGTAACCTTCTCCACCGCACCAGAATCACTCAACAGCACCTCGATACGGCAAGCCACCGGGCACTGTATGCATATAACTTCATTTTTATTCGCCATGCTTCACCTCTTTTGCTCACAGCTCACTGTAAGCTCGTTCGCGCTCCTGTCCAGCCTAGCCAGTTCGTCTCCGGTGAGCTTCACTTTGAGCATCTCGCTGGGTCTGACGGCACGCAGGGCTTTACTGTATATGTTGCCCACGCTGAGCCTGACCTTGTCCGCCGGCTCTTTGACCCTCATGAACAGGGTAACATCACTCTCCCCGGAGATGCTGTGCGGAATAATGTATCTTATGTTGGGTCCGGCTCTCAGCGTTATCTTCGACTCGCTGGCTCTCATTTTGCCCGTGGCGTACTCGGCGGCGTGAAGTCCCGCCCCCTCCGCCTCTTCGCTCACGTTGTCCACCAGGTCATGGACATGTACCACATTGCCACCGGCGAATATCCCCGGCACGCTGGTCTCCATGTTCTCATTCACCACCGGTCCGCCGATGAAGGGGTCAAGCGCCACTCCAGCCTTAAGCGAAAGCTCGTTCTCAGGGACAATCCCGACAGATAACAGCAGGGTATCACACCCGATGTCCCATTCCGTCCCCGGTATGGGCTGCCAGTTTTTGTCAACCTTCGCCACCGTCACCGACTCCACGCGCTCCTGTCCGTGGACGCTGATAACCGTGTGACTGCACATCAGCGGTATATCGAAATCATAAATGCACTGTACCTCGTTCCTGATAAGACCGCCCACGTACGGCAGAACCTCCACCACCGCCTTGACCTCAGCGCCCTCGAGTGTCAGGCGCCGTGCCATTATCATGCCCACGTCTCCGGAGCCGAGGATGACGAACTTCTTGCCCGGCATGTAGCCCTCAACGTTCACGTACCTCTGCGCCGTACCGGCGGTGAAGATGCCCGCCGGCCTGGTGCCGGGAATGAACAGCGATTGCCGGCTTCTCTCCCGACAGCCCATAGCCAGCACTATCGCCTTCGGCTGGAAGCTCATCAAGCCGTCCCGGCTGTTCGCCACCACCATCTCTCTATCAGCCTCGATATCAAGCACCATGCTGGAAAGCAGGAGATTGACACCGAGGTCGCGAGCCTTTTCAATGAACCGGTGGGCGTACTCCGGTCCCGTCAGGTCTTCGTTGAAGCGCTGTAGACCGAAGCCGTTATGGATGCACTGGAACAGGAGACCGCCCGGTGCCTCGGCGCGCTCTATTATGGTCACATTACCGGCACCGGCTTCTCTGGCTTTAATCGCCGCCGCAAGTCCCGCCGGACCAGCGCCGATAACCGCGACATCTATGCTTTTGCCTTTCATGCCAGCACCGCCTTCCTGGTCGTCAGCAGTTCCTTGGACTCGCACAGAAGCTCCC
Source organism: Dehalococcoidia bacterium (assembly GCA_030691835.1). Lineage (GTDB taxonomy): Bacteria > Chloroflexota > Dehalococcoidia > Dehalococcoidales > UBA3254 > JAUYDO01. The sequence continues at coordinate 3,386 of JAUYDO010000083.1, forward strand.
ATGAGTTGCCGCCGTTCTTGGTAACCTCGGTTGGCTTGATGTTCAGCTCTCTGGCAATGATTTCAACCACGCGGGGACCGCAGAAGCCTGCCTGACATCGACCCATACCCGCCCTGGTGCGGAACTTGACGCCATCAACGGTGTTGGCTCCGCGCCGGATGGCTTCCACGATTTCGCCCTCGGTCACCGTCTCACAGCGGCAGACCACGTGCCCGTATCTCGGGTCCTGCTTAATCAGCTTGCTGCGCTCCTCGCTGGAGAGGTCGGCAAACCGGGGTATCCGTTTGCGGTACGGATTGAAATCGTCCTTTTTGGTCATTTGTAGCCCGTGGTCGGACAGCATACCCACCACGTTTCGGGCAATGACCGGCATGGGTATGAAACCGGGCATCCTGAGCACCATATTGATGAACCTGGGGTTCTTCGGTGCGAACTCGATGATATACTCGTCAGGGTTACGGGCGCTGTACACGCGTGACACCGCGAAGTAGGCGATGACATCCTTCTTTGACAGCGGCGGGAGCACGTCCTGAGCCATGCCGAACAGCTCTTCCATTAGCGCCTTGTCGGTGCCCAGGTCGTGCGGCGAATCGGTCGGGGTGTAAATTGATGAGATTAGCAGGTTGCCGGACTGCACCGGGTTTACCGACTTCAGCCGTCCCGGTCCGGCGAGGATGGCGACACTGCCGTTGACCAGATTCCTGGTCTTTTTATCCGTAATAATGGTGTGAGCCTTGAAGTGCTGGAGGCTGAAATCGCAGGCGTCAGCCAGCCTGGCGACGTGCACCGCATCGGCACCGGTGGCATTGATGACGAACTCGGTCTTTATCGGTCCCCTGGTGGTCTCAACAATCTGGAAGCCGCCGTTCTTCGAGAAACCGATTACCTCCGTGTCCAGCATGAATTTGATACCGTTCTGGCGGGCGTTCTCCGCTACGGCGATAACCTGTTCCCAGGGGTAGACATTGTACCAGCCATGTGAGTCGTCATATAGCCCGGCGATGACCTTATCGGTGACGTTCGGCTCAAGCTCCAGGATTTCCTCCTTGTTGAGACGGCGGTAAGGCATATTGCGAGCTACCGTCTCTTTCTCCAGCATATCGAGCAGTCTCAGTTCCGCCGGGTTAGTGGCTAGCTGCATCACCGGAGTCCAGAGGTGGGGTATATCAAGCTCGGTCAGGAGCGGCTTCCATAGCTCGTAGCCCCGCCTGTTCATCTCCTCTTTCTTATGCTCGGCTTCCTTGGTTGCGCCGCCTATCTGCTCCACGATGGACTTGAGCACTATAGACACATTCCAGCTCATGCCCCAGTAGAGGTAGCCGTTGCTCGCCTTTGATACGCCGAAGCCGACATCCGGTCTTTTCTCCACCAGCGTCACGTCAACCTTGTACCTGGACAGCTCCCGAGCCATCATGCACCCCGCCGCCCCACCGCCGATTATCAGTACCTGCGTTTCCATAATGCCCCCTATCTAAATCCAATTCTAGTTTAATGCTCGATGTATGACACTTATGGCAAACCGTTGTACAAATTTCTGAGATTGCCATCCGCCTCAGGCGGACCTCTGGCGCTCTCGCAATGACAGACTAAACCGTAACCAGCTCCATCAGGTCGGAGACTTGGGGTACCTTCTCCAACTCGAAGATTGCCTTTATTGCTTTCTCTATCTTGTGCGTGGGTATTGTTCTCTCCGCATTGTCCCGGAACTTCTGAATCAGCTCCTCATCGGTCATCCGGCTTGACTCGTGGTCTGCCCCCTTCTGGTAGTCCAGGCTCTTGAAGAAGGTCTTGCCTTTAGCCTTGACCTCTATCTGCATGTAGCTGGTGCCCCAGAAGTCCTTTACCTGCAGAGCCGCCCACTTCTGCTTGAACTCTTCATCTATGCTGGGGTCTATCTTCTTCATGAAAGCCTTTATCCGGGGGTCGTTCCTGACCGCCATGTCATAGTAGTCCTGCTTCCTCACGCCATAGGCAGCACAAGCCAGCAGATAGGGCACGTTGAAGGCTACGTCATCCTGCGTCCTCATGCGGTTCTCCTGCCACAGCTTGAACTCTTCGAGGGGATGGGTCATGACGTGAATGTGCTCGATGTCGTCCGGCGTGAGATTGTTCTCTTTCATGATGGCGATGAGCAGCGGGTTAGCGCCGCCGCAGCACCAGCCTGCGGGATAATCTTTATACGCCATGCGCAGATACCAGTTCTGTCCTATTCCCGCCAGAATCCGCTCCGGGCGCCACCGCTCAGAGCCGGAGAACTTGCCAAAACCAAACTCCGTGTCAAATAGGTCGGTGTCTCCTTCGTAGCCCATGCTGGCGAGAAGCGCCGCCTGGACCGACCCCTGTGCCGACCATCCCGCCGGGTCGGACTTGGTCATCCTGGCGGGAGCGGTCATCTCCCACTTGCGGAAGGTGTTAGGCTGTGCCCAGTACCCGGCGATGCCGATGGCGTTAGCCAGCGTCTCCGGGTCAAGCCCCATCACCTTGCCCGCGCCGGCGGCACCGGGAAGGATGCTGTAAGCCGCGCCGCAGACTGCCGGATGCCTGATTTCGTACCTGCCGTCCGCCTTGCGGATGCTCTCATAGATGGGCGTGAGGGCGGCTGATATTCTCGCTGAGACCTCGTAGGTGACAGCTATCGCCAGGAGCAGGTCTTGTCCGGAAATATTCAGGCTCTCAGCCATGACCAGTACGGGCGGCAAAATATGCGGTGACGAGTGAATGCCGCAGCCAACGGGCGCATAGTCTTCGGCGTCAATCAGCTCACCATCGGCGAAGGCGGCGTTAGCCACCGAGACCCTGTCGCAGGTGCCCAGTATCGTCGCCTCGGTCGCTCCACCCAGCCTCTTCGCCAGCTTGACAGCAATCTTGCCGCGGTCGCACTCGTTCGCCGAAATGGCGTCGCCGGCGCAGTCCAGCAGTATACGCTTCACCTCGTGGATGACGCGCTCCGGCAGGTCGGCGTATTTGGTCTCCGTCACAAATTTCGCCAGTCCCTGCATTATCTGTTCCATAAATCCTCCATTTTCAGCAGTCAGCCTTCAGCTTTTATCTGATAACTTATAACTGACAACTATACACCTAGCTCCCCAAGGGTATCAGCGATAGCGCAAATCGGCTCATCCACTGTGACGTAGTCGCCTTCTTTTTTGAGTAGCTTTATGTATCCTGTCTTTTCCGCCGGGATTTCCATAGACGCCTTGGAAGTTTCCAGCATACACAGGGCACTCCCCTGGCTAACGAAGTCGCCATCCTTCACATACCAGTTTACCAGCTTGATAGGGTCTTTAGTCTCAATTATCTTTGGAACCCTCAACTCCGCCTTCATCCAGACGTTCTCCATTCCATTTCCATATAGCTTTCACCCGCGTGATAAGAGCTTCTTACAAAAGGACCAGCCCTGACTGACCTGAATCCCAATTCACATCCGGCATCTCTTAGACTCTCGAACTCTTCCGGCGTGACGTATCTCGCCACGGGCAACTGCCTTACCGAAGGCTGTAGATACTGCCCCAGGGTCAGTATGTCCACCCCTGCCGCTCTGAGGTCCCGCACGGTATCAATCACTTCGCCTCTATCTTCCCCCAGCCCCAGCATCAAGCCGGACTTGGTCACAAGCTCCGCATCCATGCGTTTCGTGGCTTCCAGCAACTTTAGCGATGTTTCATAGCTGGCTTTACGGTCACGGACACCGGCGCTCAGGCGCTTTACCGTCTCGACATTGTGTCCCAGGATGTCCGGCTTTGCCCTGACCACCGTTGCCAGCGCCTCAACCGAGCCGGAGAAATCGGGCACCAGCACCTCTATCCTAATCCCTTTATTCGCGTCTCTTACTCTTTCTATTACTTCGGCAAAGACACCGGCGCCGCCGTCGCGAAGGTCATCCCGCGCCACGGAGCTAATCACTAAGTAATCCAGCGACATATCGCCGGCGAAGTCAGCCACTCTCCGCGGCTCGTCTGCATCCACAAAGCCCCTGGGGTCGCCCGCCGCCGTGGCGCAGAAGCGACAGGACCGCGTGCAGACGTCACCCAGAATTAAGACCGTCACGGCGCCGCGGTGCCAGCACTCGAAGATGTTAGGGCACTGCGCCGAGCGGCACACGGTATTCAGCCGGTGACGCTCGACAGCGCCCTGGACTCCGGCTAGTCTCCGGTCAGATGCCGACCGTACTACCAGCCATTCCGGCTTTGGCAATGCTTCTATCATCTACTGCAATAATCCTTATATTATTTTTTATTACTCTAGCAAAAAGACGTGCCGCGGCAGCCGCGACGCCATTAAAATCGACCTCGCGCCCGAGCACCTGTGCCACAGAAGTCATAACCTGCCAGTCCTGCCCGCAGGGTCTGATAAAGCGAAAGTAGGACAGGTCAGTGTTCACATTCAGGGCAAAGCCGTGATAGCTCACCCACTTTCTAACGGTGATTCCCACCGAACCTATCTTCTTGTCTCCTAGCCAGACACCCGGCGCGCCAGTCTTCCGAAAACCCATTATACCAGATTCGCCGAGCGTCCTTAGCATTACCTCTTCCAGACCGGCGATGAAGCGCGAGATAACGCCTCTCTCATTCCCCAATTTGATTATGGGATATGCCACGAGTTGCCCCGGACCGTGGTAGGTGCATTCGCCGCCGCGCTCCACCTCGTGGACGGCTATGCCTAGCCGCCGGAGCTCGTCGGCAGATAACAACAAATCTTTCCTATCCGCGCTCTTGCCCAGCGTTATGGCGTGGTCGTGCTCCACAATAAGCAGGGTATCAGGGATGCAGTCTTCCACCCTGCGCTCCCACAGCCTGCGCTGTAGCTCGAGCGTGGACGCGTAATCCCTGAAACCCAGGTTTATAACTGAAAGCTCCATGTTAATTTGCCCGTTTCTGCGCTCTGAAAAAGTGCATTGCCTCGGAATATACGTCCAGAGCCGCTTCAGTAAAGGCTTCGGAGATGGTGGGATGGGGTCGCATGACCCCGGCGAAGTCGCTCACCTTCACGCCTGCCTCGAGAGCCAGTACCGCCTGTCCTATCAGCTCTGCGGCGCCCTCGCCGGCGACGTGTACCCCCATGATACGGTCGTTTGATGGGTCGGCGATGAGCTTCACGAAGCCGCTGGTATTGTCACTGGCAATAGCGGCACCCAGCGCCGGGAACGGGAAATAGCCGATTTTAACGTCTGTCTGTGCCCTTGCCTCATCCTCGGTAAGCCCCACGCTCGCCGCCTCACAGGCTGAGAAGACCACGTGCGGGATGTACCTGGGTAGCCGCGCCGCGGCGCCGGAAATCAGTTCAGCCGCATACTTGCCTTCCGCCGAGGCTTTATGCGCCAGCAGGGGCGCTCCGATGACGTCGCCTATGGCATATATCCCCGGCACGCTGGTCTGCTTTTTATCATTCACCGCGATACAGCCACCGCTGTCCAGGGTCACGCCTGTTTCTTTTAGCCCCAGTCCGCTGGTGTTGGGTATCCTGCCCACGGCGACTATTACCCTGTCCGCCTCGATACTCAAGCTCTGGTTTGCCTGTTTGAACCTCAATCTGAACGAATTCCCACTGTCTTCAACGTTTTCCAGCTCTGCGCCGGTGACTATCTCAACGCCGGCGCTCCGCAGTGAGGAGACGCAGATGCTCCGGATGTCCTTATCGAACCTTCGCAGTACTTCGCTCCGCACCACCAGTGTGACCCTGCCGCCCAGGCTCCGGCAGATTCCGGCAAGCTCCGCGGCGATAACGCCGCCGCCCAGGATGACTATTTTTGACGGAGCGATGGAGATGTCAGCCATGACCTGCTCCGGAGAGAGGACGCGTTTGCCATCAAAAGCGAGACCGGGCACCAGCCTCGGTGACGAGCCGGTGGCGATGATGATATTATCGGCTTGCACCAGCTTTTCAGTGCCATCCGCCGACTTTACGCCGACGGTCTTTGAATCCAGTAGCTTTGCCATTCCCGGGATTATGTCTACTTTGTTTGAGGTCATGAGAAAGCGGAGTCCGTCTCTTGTCCGCTTTACGATGCCGTTCTTCCATTCGTCCAGCTTAGCGATGTCCACGCCGTTGACGCTGAGGTCAACGCCGTACCTGTTTGCCTGCCGTACGCGGCTGAGTAGTCTGGTGACCGAAAGCAGTGCCTTGCTGGGGATACAGCCTCTGTTGAGGCAGATGCCGCCTAACTGGTCACCCTCGATGAGGGCGACGCTTTTGCCGAACTGTCTTGCCCTGATGGCGGCTACGTAGCCCCCCGGTCCGGCGCCGATGATTATGATGTCTTTTCTTTCGGTCATGGTTGGTTAATCAACCCAAAATCCGATTGTAGCATATCATATCTTTGCCTTGCTGTGCCAATAGTCACTTTCCGATTGTCTGTAAAACCTCATCCCCTGACCCCTTCTCCTTGAGAAGGAGAAGGGGGAAAGAAATTTTAAGAGGGGTATGCACCCCTCTTTGACACCCCGTCCGGGTGAGGAGGAACTGACAACAGATAGCTGACTACTAAAAACTGACTGCTGAGAGCTATTAGGGAGTTTGCCCACAGGCATATCCCTCAACTATAATAGTCTCATAACCAAATAAAAAAACCGGCAGGACGAAAATGAACGCAGAAGAATTCAAGAAAAACCCTGAGCTGCTTATCGCAAAGACAATAAAGGAATACATCGTAAACAGCCCCAAGAACGTCCTCGATGGCGGTCCCATGTTCGATGAGCCGATGGTCGGCTTCGCCGATGCTGACGACCCCATCTTTCAGGAGTACAAGAAAATCATCGGCGATTTCCACATGACTCCCAGGGAAGCCCTGGAGTCCCGGTACCAGCGCCTGGGCAAGTGGTCGGGACAGCCACAGCGTGCCAGCGTCATCGCCTGGATACTGCCCATCACTCAAGACACAAGACTCAGCCTGCGCAAAGAGACAATCGTGCCTTCGCTGAGGTGGAACCACACCCGCTGGCACGGCGAGGCGCTAAACCAGGAGCTATCAAAAGACCTCGTAGCCCTGCTGGAGCAACTGGGCTGTCAGGCGGTCGCCCCGATGTACACCGACTTCTGGCACGAGGTACAGACGCCGCAGGGACCGGCGAGCAACTGGTCTCACCGGCATGCCTGCTTTGCCGCCGGGCTGGGCACCTTCAGCCTCAGCGACGGCTTCATCACCGAGAAGGGGATAGCGATACGGTGCGGCAGTGCCGTCTGCGACGTGCCGCTGGCTCCCAGCCCGATGAAATACGCCAGCCACGTGGCTAACTGCCTGTACTACCAGGATAAGTCGTGCCGGCGCTGTATGGAGCGCTGTCCCGTCGGCGCTATCACCGAGCAGGGACACGACAAGAATAAGTGCATGGACTTCGTATTCGTAAAACAGAGGGAGATACTGAAGAGCTTGGGCAGAGAGACGGGCTATGTCGGGCGCTACCTGGGCTGTGGCTTGTGCCAGACCAAAGTGCCCTGCGAGGCCGGCATACCGAAGAAAAAATCCTAAATCCTACCCCGGACAAGCCGGACCCAAAAGAAAAGGACGCGACAGGCACGGAGGCCTGTTGTACCGACGGTAGGACAGGCGTCCCTTCAGGG
>JAUYDO010000198.1 GCA_030691835.1 Dehalococcoidia bacterium
CGGCTGGAGAAGCATCTTTGCGATAAATGTCCCGGCAGGGATGATAATAATACTGCTCACTATCCTGAAGATAAAGGGCGACTGGGCTGAGAAAAAGGGCGAAAAATTTGACCTTCCCGGTTCGGCAATCTACGGCCTGACCGTCACATTGCTGATGTACGGTTTTTCTATGTTGCCATCGCTAACCGGCGCCATATTGATACTGGGAGGAATAATCGGAGTGCTGACATTTATCAAGTGGGAAAACAGGGTATCAAACCCGATGGTGGACATCAGGCTCTTCATACACAACAAGGCGTTTGCCTTCTCTAATTTAGCCGCCTTGCTGAACTACAGTGCCACTTACTCGGTAATCTTCCTGATGAGCCTGTACCTCCAGTACGTAAAAGGGCTTAGCGCCGAAAAAGCCGGCTTAATCATGATTACCCAGCCTATTATACAAGCCATCGTCACTCCGCTTGCGGGCAGGCTGTCAGATAAAATAGAACCCAGAATAGTGGCCTCAACAGGTATGGCTATCACCTCCCTGGGGTTGTTTTTGCTGTTCGGTTTTCTGAATGAAAGCACCTCACCGCCGCAGATTATAGCCTTTTTGCTAATCCTCGGTCTGGGCTTCGCCCTGTTCTCTTCCCCAAACACCAACGCAATTATGAGCTCAGTCAAACCGGGGAACTATGGCTTAGCCGGGGCAACAATGAACACAATGAGGTCAACGGGGCAGATGCTCAGCATGGGCATCACTATGCTGCTGTTCGCCGTATACATGGGACCGGTGATAATTAGACCCGAATATTACCCGTCCTTCTTGACCGCCACAAAGTTGGCGTTTGCTGTCTCTGCAACCCTGTGTTTCGCCGGCATATTCGCTTCTCTTGCCCGCGGCAACATCAGAGCCGACGCTGGTAAAGCAAACGGCAATGCCTCCACCGCTACGCCAGCCACGGAAAAGGGCAAAAGCTGATGTCTCATAGGTCAGCGAACCCCGGTTTCTTCTACGGCTACATAATAGTGACGGCGGGCTTCTTTGTCTGGCTGGTGGGCTGGGGCATAAATCAAACCTTCGGTGTATTCTATAAACCTCTTCTGGCAGAGTTCGGCTGGGGGCGCGCCGAAACGGTGCTGGCTTATTCCATTGTACCCCTTTCCCAGGCATTTCTATCAGTGGGGATGGGCTGGCTGGTTGACAGACTCGGACCGCAGAAAGTAGTGCCGATTTTCGGGTCGTTCCTCGGAATATCGTTCATATTAATGTCGCGCATCGACTACCTGTGGCAGCTTTACTTGCTTTATGCCCTGGCGGCTGTCGGTTTCAGCACCGCCTCGGCACCGGTAATGGCAACCATAGCCAGGTGGTTCGTCAAGAGGCGGACACTGATGACCGGCATCGTTCAGGCGGGCGTGGGATTAGGCGGGTTCATTTTCGCCCCCTTTACCGGCTGGTTAATCAGCAACTGGAGCTGGCGCACCGGCTATCAGGTGCTGGGTATTATTTCCCTGGTTGGCATAATCGGCGCCGGACTGCTTCTCAGACGCTCCCCGCAGGATATAGGACAACTGCCAGACGGGGCTAAGGAAATCCCTGCACCGGCGGAGAAGGGACATGGCGCAAGCCAGCAAACAGTCGGGTTTTCACTGCGGGAAGCACTCAAGACCCGGCAGTTCTGGATTATAGGCGGGATATTCTTCAGCTTTGGTTTCTGCCGCTCTACCTTTCTGCCACACATCGCCGCTCATGTGCAGGACCTGGGATTCTCTCTGGCTGACGGCGCCAATGTGGTGGCAGCCCTCACCATGTCAAGCATCCTGGGCAGACTGTGGATGGGCTGGCTGTCCAACCGCACCGCCTTCATAATAAGCTTTGCCATAACCGCTCTTGCCCTGGGCTGGGGCTTAATAGCCAGCGACCTGCGGGGGCTATACCTGTTCGCCGTCGTCTTCGGCTTCGCCTGGGGAGCACAGGCTGTGCTGAGGTTCACCACCGCTGCCGAGGCGTTCGGTTTGGTTTCGATAGGTCTCATAATGGGGGTCTTCGGCTTCGCTGAAGCCGGAGCGTCAGCCTTCGGCTCTTACTTCGGGGGCTTCGTCTACGACACCTTTGGCGGCTATCAGGTAGCCTTCTATATGGGCATAGCAATTTCCATCGCTGGCATAGTACTCGCCTGGCAACTGAGACCCGTCTCTCTGACTAAGAAGGTTAGCGGTACAGAGACCGGCTGATGACAAACACACCCGAAAAGCCAGGGATTTACTATGGTTATATCATAATTGCCGCCGGGTTCTGGATATGGCTTATCGGCTACGGCACCACGGCGACTTTCAGCGTATTCCTTAAGCCGATGCTGGCAGAGTTCGGCTGGAGCCGCGGCGAAACGGCTCTCGCCCTCTCTATGGCTGTCATAGTACAGGCATTCCTTGCCATAGCCATGGGATGGCTTACAGATAAACTAGGACCAAGGCTGGTACTGATGACCTTCGGCTCCTTGCTTGGAATCGGCTACCTGCTCATATCAGTGGTTCAAGCCCTCTGGCAGTTCCAGCTTGACTTCGCCATCCTCATAGCTATCGGATTGAGCACACTTAGCGTCCCCGGGATGGCTACCATATCCCGCTGGTTCACCAGAAGACGCGCTTTGATGATAGGCATCGTCCAGGCAGGCGGAGGCATAGGTGGACTGATTTACGCCCCTTTCGTGGGCTGGCTCATCTCGGTAAACGGCTGGCGCTTTGGCTACCTGGTTATGGGAGCAATCACCCTGGTAGGCATTTTAGTAGCCGGCTCATTTCTCAGACGAGACCCCGCTTACGGACAAAAAGTCCCGTATGTGGCGACGGACGTGATACCGTATGAAATCAAGACCCAGGAACCTGACGCACAGACCAGGGGTCTTTCGCTGAAGCAGGCAATCCGCACCAGCCAGTTCTGGATGCTTGCCGCAATGAACCTGACACTGGGCTTCTGCCGTACTACATTCCTCGCCCACACTGCGGCTTACGTGCAAGACCTGGGATTCTCGCTCGCTAGTGGTGCCAATGTGGTCGCCGTCATCATGGCATCCACCGTCATCGGCAGAGTTGGTATGGGCAGAGTCGGAGACAGGATTGGCAATAAAAGAGCCTATATCATCGGTTTTGTCGCCACGCTGGTGAGCTTGATATGGTTAATGATAGCCCGCGACCTGTGGGGGCTGTACCTGTTTGCACTGGCTTTTGGCTTCGGCTGGGGAGCACAGAGTGTGCTCCGGTTCGCCCTGGCTTCGGAAGCCTTCGGACTCGCATCGGTTGGGCTGGTGTTCGGCTCTTTGACGTTCGCGGAGGCTATCGCCGGCAGTCTTGGCTCGTATTTCGCTGGCTATATTTATGATTCGGTGGGGAGCTACGAGCCGGTGTTCGGGATAGGAATAGCCCTTTCCATTATGGGTATCATACTGGCATGGCGACTGAAGCCCATCAAGAAGCTATAAGCTATAAGACTACCTATGAAAAAACTGACTGCTAATGTATTTGACAACAATCCACTTTCTCACTACAATTCCCATGGTTCATTCGGGCAATAATCGCATATGTCCAAAAATTGCACACCCATCATGTAATGGCTATAATAAGGTTAGTGCGCCCAAGTACTATGCAATCCCGCCATAAAATGATGAGAAAGGGGGAATAGATGGCAAAACCAAAAGTGGCTTTCTACTGGTGCGCTTCGTGCGGCGGCTGTGAAGAAGCGGTTCTTGACATCAATGAGACCATCCTCAAGGTGGCGGAAGCAGTGGAGCTTGTCCTCTGGCCCGTAGCCCTGGACTTCAAGAAAAAGGACATAGAAGCGATGAAGGACGGCGAGATAGCCGTCAGCTTCATCAATGGCTCGGTTAGGCTCGATGAGCAGGAGGAGTGGGTCAAGCTCCTGAGAAAGAAATCAGGGCTAATCGTCGCCTTCGGCGCCTGCGCTCACCTCGGCGGTATACCCGGATTGGGCAACTTCTGTACCAAAGAGACAATCATCAATAGAGCATACAAAGAGGTGCCGTCTCTGGACAATCCCAAAGGCGTGGTACCTCAGGTAAAGACAACGCTAAACGGGTATGAGCTTACACTGCCTGAGTTCTATGACACCGTGAAGACCCTGGACCAGACCATACCCGTAGATTATTACCTCCCCGGATGCCCCCCGCCCCCCGACCTCATAGTGAACGCCGTGATGGCTATCCTCAAGGGCGAACTGCCGCCAAAGGGCACCGTACTCGCCCCCAACAAAGCACTGTGTGACACCTGCCCCGTGAAGGACTCGAAACCGGAGAAACTGACAATTACACAGCTAAAGAGACCGTATGAACTGAAGATTGACCCGGATAAGTGCATCCTGGCTCAGGGCGTATTCTGTTACGGACCAGCCACGCGCTCCGGCTGCGGCGAGACCTGCATCAGAGCCAACATGCCGTGCCGCGGCTGTTTCGGTCCCGTTGACGGCGTGGTAGACCAGGGAGCCAAAGCCCTCTCCATGCTGGCGTCCATAATGGGAGTCGACGGCGAAGAGAAGATGTCCGATGAGGATGTCAAGAAACTTGTAAGCCAGATTGTTGACCCGGCTGGAACATTCTACAGGTACAGCCTTCCCTCGTCCCTGCTCAGGAGAAAGAGAATAGCGTAGGAGGATATTGTGAGAAGGATAACCATAGACCCCATTACCCGGCTTGAAGGTCATGGCAAGATAGAGATTTTCCTCAACGACCAGGGTGAGGTTGACAAAGCTATTTTACAGATACCCGAACTGCGTGGATTCGAGAAGTTCTGCGAGGGCAGACCGGCAGAGGAGATGCCAAGAATAACCACCATGATATGCGGCGTGTGTCCCACCGCCCACCACATGGCGGCGACCAAGGCGCTGGATGACCTCTGGAAGGTAGAGCCGACCTCTACGGCAAAGAAGATAAGAGAGCTAATGTATTCCGCCTTCTTTGTGGAAGACCACCTTCTGCACTTCTTCTTCCTCGGAGGTCCGGACTTCGTGGTGGGACCGACCGCCCCGGCAGGGGAGAGAAACGTGCTCGGCGTTATCGCCAAGGCGGGTCTGGAAGTCGGCGGCAAGGTCATTGATACACGCAAGAGACTGCGCCAGATACTGAGGACTATCGGCGGAAAACCCATTCATCCGACCATGGGCTTGCCCGGCGGCGTATCCAAAAGACTCACCGAAGAAGACAGAAAGATGATTCTTGACACCGCCCAGGCGGCGGTCGAGTTCACCAAATTCACCCTGGGGCTCTTCGACGACATAGTGCTCAAGAACAAGGACTATGTTGACCTGATTGTAGGCGATATCTACAAGCACAAGACCTACTACATGGGTCTCGTAGACAAGAATAACAGGGTCAACTTCTATGACGGGGATATAAGGGTAGTCGACACCAACGGTAAGGAGTTCGCCAAGTTCAAGGGTCAGCAGTACCTCGACCACATCAAGGAGCACGTCGAGCCCTGGTCCTATGTCAAGTTCAACTATCTCAAAAACGTTGGCTGGAAGGGCTTTGTGGACGGGCAGGACAGCGGTATCTACCGTGTCGCTCCGTTAGCTCGCCTGAACGCCGCCGACGGCATGGCGACGCCAGCCGCCCAGGAAGCCTATGAGAAGATGTTCAAGGTTCTCGGCAAGCCGGCTCATCAGACGCTGGGTATGCACTGGGCGAGACTCGTCGAAGCCCTTTACGCGGCGGAGCGACTGCTGGAGCTTGCCAGAGACCCCGAGATAACTTCACCCGATATAGTCAACATACCCACCAGGACGCCGAAGGAGGGCGTGGGCGTGGTTGAAGCGCCGAGGGGCACCCTGTTGCACCACTACCAGACAGACGACAAAGGTATCCTGACCGGCGTCAACCTGATTGTGGCTACCCAGAACAACGCCGCCCCCATCTGGATGTCAATAGAGAAAGCCGCCAAATCCCTCATCCATAAGGGTCAGGTTTCGGACGGTATTCTGAACATGATTGAGATGGCATTCAGAGCTTACGACCCGTGTCACGCCTGCGCAACTCACTCACTGCCGGGCAGAATGCCTCTTGAAGTAAGCGTTTATGATGCTCGGGGCGCTCTGGTGAAGACCCTGCGCAGATAAGGAGATGTAGCAGATGCGAGAAAAGGTAGAAGCAGCCATCGCCAAGATTAGACCTCACCTTCAGGCAGATGGTGGAGACGTGGAGTTAGTGGACGTGAAAGACGGTGAGGTCAGACTAAGGCTCACCGGCGCCTGTGCCGGCTGCCCCATGTCAACCATGACCCTGCGGCAGGGAATCGAGACGGTGCTCAGGCAGGAAGTCCCGGAAATCAAGAAGGTCGTCGCGGTATAAGCTGTACATTGTGAAATGAATACAATAGTCATGGGCATCGGCAACCCCATCCTCACCGATGACGGGGTTGGAATCAGAGTTGCCCAGTTTATCAAGCAAGAAAAGCCTCACCTGGAAATAATAGAGACCTGCGAAGCCGGACTGGCTCTCCTTGACCACATGGTAGACTGCGATAGACTCGTAATTATAGACTCCATAAAAGTGGCGAAGGGAAAGCCGGGCGAGCTTTTCGAGCTTGAAATAAAGGACTTGAAGCCAACCACAGATTTTTCGATGTCCCATGGTGTAGACCTCGCCGCCGCCTTTGAGGTGGGGAGGGGACTGGGATTCAGGATGCCACAGCACGTCAGTATCTACGCGGTGAACGTGAAAGACAACACGAACTTCGGCGAAGGATGCACCCGGGATATTGAGAAGAAGATACCGTTCATTGCCAGGCAAATTATTAGGAAGGAGAAGCTATGAGCAAAAACGGGTTTGAGCCCAAGATAGTGGTCTTCTGCTGTAACTGGTGTTCCTACGCCGGGGCTGACTTGGCAGGCATATCACGGCTGAAGATGAAGCCGCAGTTCAGGATTATCAGGACCATGTGCTCCGGCAGGGTGGACCCCGCTCTCGTCCTTTATGCCTTCAATAAGGGAGCCGATGGGGTGCTGGTAGCCGGATGCCACCCCGGTGACTGCCACTACGGCGCTGGCAACTATAAGGCCAGACGCAGGATGGCGATGCTGACCAACATGCTCACCCAGCTCGGCATTGAGCCGGCAAGATTGAGGCTGGAATGGATTTCGGCGTCCGAAGGACCGAAGTTCCAGAGCACGATAAACCAGTTCATCGACCAGATAACCCAGCTCGGACCTTTTAACAAGGCTAAAGAGGCGGTTGGAGCAAAATAGAGTAAAAGGGGGATTGTTTTGAGCGACTCAGTTATGACAGAGGTTGCCGCAGTCAAGATTAAAGAGGATAATTGCAGTGGTTGCTCCACCTGCATCTACGTCTGTCCTTTTGAAGCGATAAAAAAAGACAAGACAACAGGCAAGACCGTTCTCGAGATAGAGAAATGCCAGGTCTGCGGTCTGTGCTACTCCACCTGTCCGGCTAAGGCTATAGACTCCCTCTACTACGACGTGGACTCGCTGACCAGCTACCTCGAGAAGGCGAAGCAGAAGTACGCCTCGGACACGCTGGTAGTGATGTGCAAAGGCAGTGCCCCCGATTTCACGGGCGTGGAGAAGCTGTTCGGCTTAAAGAGTTTCGTTCCCCTCTCCGTCCCCTGTGTAGGCAGAGTCCCGGAGGAGATATTCCTTAAAGCCATGCTCATGGGCATTCAGAAGATGAACGTGCTCGCGTGTGACACCGATTACTGTCGCTTCGAGCACGGCAGTGCCGTCACCAGGCGCAAGATAGCCGGACTCAATATGCTTCTGGAGCAGCTCGGCTACGGCAAGGACGCGATAACCTTCAAGCGCAACAGCCTGAAGGTGACCGTTGACGCCAACTCCTGCATCAGGTGCGGCAACTGCGTCTGGTTCTGCCCCTACCAGGCGGCAAAGCTGGATAGCCCCGGCGCCGTGACCTTCGATTTGACGCTGTGCCGCGGTTGCGGACTGTGCGTTGCCATGTGCCCCGCCCTGGCTCTCGACCTGGAGAACTGGGAGCGGCAGCGTATATCAACCATCGTTTCTAAAATGGCTTCCGAGGTAAAGACACCCAGTGTCCTGGTATTCCGCTGTCAGTGGGCGGTCTTCCCGTCGCTGGACGGCATGGAACCGTCCGCTAATGTCCGCTTCATAGATATGCCCTGTGCCTCGAGAGTGGACACCTCTCACGTCCTGGAAGCCTTGCAGAAAGGTGCGGATGGCGTGCTGATAGCCGCCTGCTCCGAAGAGGACTGCAAGCAGGAAAAGAGCAGTGGTAAGGCAAAGCATTCCGTAGACAAGCTGAACGAAAAGCTGGCGCAGATAGGACTTAAAGATAAAGTCCAGTTCTGCACCGTAGCGCCGAGGTTCCCGGATAAATTCACCAGAGAGCTTGAGCAGTTTTGCGCTAAAATCGGTGGTGTAAAGGAGTCCAGGTGATAGTAACGGTTCAAAAGCCCTTAAACGAGCTACTAGATTTTATTTCACCATACGGCAAAATCTTGCTTGCCGGGTGTGATGGCTGTACCCAGCCGCCAAGGGGCTTGAGGGAAGCCAATACGCTCGCCCAACTGCTGGAGCTCGGCGGCAAGCTGAGAGATAAGAACTTCAAATTCAAGACCACGACAATCGCCAAGCAATGCGATTCCCACCTCACCGCCACTATGCTCAAGCCCCAGCTAGAAGGCATCGACGCTATAATGTCACTGGCTTGCGGCATCGGCGTTCAGGAAATCGCCCAGGCTTTCCCCGAAGTACCCGTCTTCCCGGCACAGAACACCGTATTCTTCGGCGCTGAGGAAAGGGATAAAGGTGCTATAGAGGAGAGGTGCGCCGGCTGTGGCAACTGTCTTCTGCCCCTCACCGGCGGTATCTGCCCGATAGCCCGGTGTAGCAAGGGCTTGACCAGCGGCGCCTGCGGCGGCAGTAAACAGGGCAAGTGCGAGCTTAGCCCTGAAAAAGACTGCGCCTGGGTGCTGATTTATAACCAGCTCAAGAAACAGGGCAAGCTGGAACTGCTCAAACAATCGCGAGCTCCTCGGGATTACCAGCTAACCGGCTGGAGGGTCACCACGTAAACAAGCCTGATTGCGGGGAGGAGGTAAGGTGGTGCTGGTAGGCGTGAAGAAATTAGCCAGTATTAGCGTCCGCGGCGTAGTGCAGGGAATCGGCTTCCGACCTTTCGTCTACCGGCTGGCACACGAGCACGACCTGAAGGGGTGGGTGCGCAACACCTCGGGGAACGTAGAGATTGAGGTCGAGGGTGATGCGGAGGCACTGCGCCGGTTCATCAGCGACCTCGAAGCCAAAGCTCCCCCCATGTCGCATATCGAGCACATAGAGACCGCCTTCCTTCCACCGAAGGGCTATACCGGTTTCCGGATTCGCCAAAGCGTCAGAGAGGAAGGCAAATACCAGCTTGTCTCCCCGGATATAGCCACCTGCCCGGATTGCCAGCGGGAGATTTTTGACCCCGCGGACCGGCGTTTCCGCTATCCCTTCACCAACTGCACCAACTGCGGTCCCCGCTTCACCATTATCGAGGATATCCCCTATGACCGCCCGAACACCACTATG
>JAUYDO010000280.1 GCA_030691835.1 Dehalococcoidia bacterium
GGATATCGATACGGAAGACCTGTTTGTATAGATAATCGCCACGCCGTCCATTCCGCCGACCATGTCACCCATTATCTCCGTGGTGACTCCGTCGTCACCGGAGACGCCGAAGCGCTGGTCAATAATCTCCTGGGTAAGCTCGATAGCCTCCTTGACCGCCAGGGCAACGTGCTCCGGCTTCGGCTCTTTGCGGAAGCCGGTCTTTGCCGCCAGCGGCGAGTTCACACCGTCAGCCAGCAGGACAACCTTGGCCTGGACTTCACCGTCCTTTCTACCCGTGACCACGCCGGTTACCGCACCATCTTTGCCTCTCAGCAGGTCGACAACCACGGTGCCGGGCACGATGAGCGCGCCCTTCTTGCGCGCCTGCTCGGCGTACCAGCGGTCGAACTTCGCCCTGCCGACGGTGAAGACGTTATATTTCCGGTCACTCGCGAAAGCCTTATCTCGGTAGCCGATGCTCATGCCGCCGTCTTTGGACAGATACCAGATTCTTGACTCGATGATATTGCGCTCTATGGGGCAGTTAAGCTTGGGATAGTCGGGGAGCACCTGCGCCAGGTTGTGACCGTAGAGCACGCCGCCGGACATATTCTTGGCGCCCGGGTACTCGCCGCGCTCGAAGACAACGGTCTTTACGCCGGCGCCGGCGAGGATACAGGCGGCAGAGATACCGGCGGGACCGGCTCCGACTATGGCTACGTCAAAGGACTCGTTCATAGCTTAGCACTCCCGGCTTTCAGGGTGGGAACTCTTGCCTTGATGCCCTCGATAAGCTGTGGCACAACCTGTGCATAGTCCCCGATGATGGGGTAGTCCGCTATCTGCATCATGGGCGCGTGGCGGTCGGTGTTAATGGCGATTATCCTCTCCGAGCCCTGCATACCGACCAGGTGCTGTACCGCGCCGGATACCGCCACCCCGATGTAGAGCTTGGGCGCGACCGTTTTGCCCGTCTGCCCAACCTGCCTCACGTAGGGAAGGAAACCAGCCTGCACCACCGGGCGGGAGCAGGCTACAGTGCCGCCGAGGAGATGTGCCAGCCCCTCGAGCATGGGGAAATACTGGCTGTTGCAGGCTCCCTTGCCTATGACAACGAGCACCGGCACTCTGGCGATATCCACCTCGCCCACATCGGAAGCCCTGGGGATGAAATCGATTATGCTGGGCAGAGGGTCGGTGTAGCCCTCGAACTCCACCATGCGTATCTCGCCCCGGCGCGCCGGGTCTTTTTTGGGCATCTTCATGACCATGGGTCTCACCGTGCTCATCTGCGGTCGGTGATTGCGGCAGAGGATGGTTGCCATGATGTTGCCGCCGAAGGTGGGACGGGTCATCATGAGCAGTCGCTGTTCCTTGTCTATATCAAGACCGGTGCAGTCAGCGGTCAGCCCGGTCTCGATGATGGTGGCGACCACGCTGGACACGTCTCTGCCCAACGGCGTGGCGCCGATAAGGACTATCTCCGGCTTCACCTCGTTACAGAGCTGGACCAGGGCTTTGCCGTAGACCTTGGGCAGGTACATCTTGAGCAGGGGATTGTCCATCACGTACACGACATCACAGCCGTAGGCGATGGCTTCCTTCGCGATAGCCTCCGTGCTCACGCCGGGCAGGAACCCCAGCACCTGGACACCCAGCTTTTCCGCAAGCTCCCTGGCTTTGCCCATCAGCTCCCATGAGACATCGGCGGCTCTGCCGTCATGCGTCTCTACGAATACCGCCACTCCCTTATACTCGGCAAGCGCCGGTTTCTGAGCTACCGCCGCCTTCTTCTTGCGGGGCTTCTCAAACAGGATGCAGTTAGCCGGGCAGACATCTACGCACTTGCCGCACCCGATGCAGAGCTCCGGGTCAATCTTGGCGACCCCGCCCACCATCTCTATAGCTTTGGTGGGGCACTCGCCGATACATATCTGACAGCCGATGCACTTATCTGGAATTATATCGGCTATGTCTTTGCCTTTAAGGTTCTTGGGCATACTATCCTTTGTTCTCGCTCTTCAGCACTTCGGCCAGTATGGCTGAATCGTTCTTGAAAATGGTGTCCAGGAAGCCCTGGACCGCCTGCTCTTTGTTTGCCGCCGCATCGAACGGAGCGCCGCCTTTCCGCGGCGCCGGGGCGAATATCTGTTTCACCGATGTCGGCGAACCCTTGAGTCCAAGGGTCTCCGCCGGAACACCCAGCTCTTTCGCGCCCCAGACCTTCACCTCCTGCCTGAGGGAGCGCACCAGCTCCGGCAGTGTGGCATACCTGGGGGCGCCAAGCTCTAGCTCGACGCTGAGCAAGGCGGGCAAGCTACCCTCGATTACCTGACAGCCGCCCTCTATCTCCCGCCTGACGGTGATGGTGTTCTTCGCGGCGTCCACTTTCAAAATCTCGGAGACATAGGTGAACTGGTTGTAGCCCAGCCGCGTGGCGACGCCGGGACCCGTCTGTGCCGTGTCGCCGTCAATTGCCTGCTTGCCGCAGATGATGAGGTCGACCGGCTCGGTTTCGCTGAGCTTCTTCACCGCGGAGGCGAGGGTGTGGCTGGTCGCCAGCGTGTCGGCGCCGGCGAACGCCCTGTCCGAAAGCAGGACGGCATCGGTAGCGCCGATGGACAGGCACTCTCTCAGGGCGGAGTCAGCCTGCGGCGGTCCCATGGTGATGACGGTTATCTTGCCGCTGTACTTCTCAACGAGTTTTACCGCCGCCTCAACGGCTACGACGTCGTAGGGGTTACAGATGGATTCCACGCCGGAGCGGATGAGGGTGTTCGTTTCCGGGTCTATCTTGACCTGCGTGGTATCAGGGACCTGCTTGATACAACAAACAATGTGCATTTTAAGTCACAACCAACCTGCTATTATAAAGAAAACTTACTGGCAAATCAATATGCGTATGCGTGCGGCGTTCTGAAAGGGGAAAACCACAAATTCCAAGCACTAAATTACCACCTAAGTGTCATTCTCGCGGAAGCGGGAATCCAGGGTTAGGAGTGGAAGTCTGGATTCTCGGCTCCCCCGACTCGGAGTCGAGGGCAGGCAAGCCCGAGAATGACACCGTGACGCCCTCCCTAAAACGGTAAGCCCAGCCACTGGAATACGCCAAGCATCTTGAGTCCCATGATGAATGTTATTGCGGAGAAGACGTAGTTCAACTGCTTTGCGGGCATTCTGTGCGCCGCCGCGGCGCCGAAGCGCGCCATCCCGATACTGCTGACACTGAGGATGAAAAACGATACCAGGTTGACGTAGCCCAGGGAATACGGCGGTAAATCCGGCACTTTCATGCCATTGACTATATAGCCGATAGCGCCGCCGCTGGCGGTGAGAAGCATCATAGCCAGCGAGGTGGCGATGGCGGTGTGCATCTTGAACCTGAGACCCAGCACCATTATCGGCACCAGTAAAATCCCGCCTCCTACTCCCAGGATGCCGGTCAGAATGCCCAGAGGTAGGGCTATAGCGACCCAGAGCCAGAGGTTGTCCCTGACCTCCTGCTCAACCGGCGAGATTTTGGCGGTGACCATCCTGATTGAAACGCCTACGGCTATTACGCCGAATGCCATTCTGAGCACTACGCCGGGGATATTGGCGGCGATGGTCGCTCCAGTGTAGCTTCCGATGAAGGTGAATATGCCCATGAAGATGGCGGCTCGCCACCAGACCGCCCTCTTTTTATGGTGTGCCCAGGCGCCGCTGGCGGCGGTTGGCAAAATGGCCAGCAATGTGGTGCCAAAAGCCATCTTCGTCGCTATATCGCTGGGAAGCCCCATCGAAGAGTAGACCATGTATTGCACCGGTGCCATCAAAAAACCGCCGCCCAGCCCGAGCATACCGGCGGCGAAACCGACGATTATCCCGGTGACCAGCAGGATAAGGATGTGCTCGATTCCCATCTAGCTATCGTGCTCCAGAGCCTGCTTCAGCGACTCTACCTTCTTTTCTGCTGTTGAGGGTTTGTCCCGTCTATCGTCTATCTTGATTACTGTGTAGACGCGCAGTGCCCCGGCGTCTATAACCGACTGGTGCATCCTTTTAATCACGTCAAACAGCCGGTCAAGGTCGCCCTCGATGATGGTTCCCATACCGGTCAAGGTGTAGCTTACATCCTTTTCGCGCTCCAGCACCTTGACCGCCTGAGCCACGTACCGGCTCACCGATGTGTTTCCCGTGCCGATTGGTACTACGGAAACCTCAGCCAGCGCCATCTTCAGCCTCCTTGTCAGGTCCGATGCCCGGTATTATGAGTCTGACCAAAATCATATGGTATAAACGCGGGTGAGTCAAGGCGAGACGGCACTTCTCTTGAACGGAAAGTCATGATGTGATATTATACTTTGGGTATTCGGGGTGAGCTATAATCATGTTATTTTCCGCAAGGAGAAAGGGGGAAAATGAAGCTCTTTGAGTACGAAGCCAAGAATATACTTCAGAAGTACGGCATAGCCGTCCCCAGAGGCAAAATCGCTAAGACCGCCAGCGAAGCATCAGCCATAGCCGGGGAGATTGGTAAACCCGTTTTCTTGAAGTCCCAGATTCTGGTCTCCGGCAGAGGTAAGGCGGGAGGCATCCAGCCTGCGAGCAATGCCGCTGAAGCGGAGAAAATAGCCGGAAACCTCATCGGCAAGAAGATTAAGGACATCCTTGTCGGCACTTTGCTGGTTGAGGAGAAGCTGGACCTGGCGGAACAGCTCTACGCCTCGGTAACGGTGGACAGGCAAGCCAAGTGCTTCGTGGTGCTGGCGTCTACCGCCGGTGGTGTTGATATCGAAGAGGTGGCTCGCGTCACCCCGGCGAAGATATCGCGCTTCCGGGTCGACCCTATCGTCGGCTTGAGCGACGCCGATGCGGCGAAGATTGTGAGCGGCTTCAAGCTCAGCAAAGATGACGCCGCTAAATTCGCTTCGGTGCTGAAAACCCTTTACAAGGCGGCTGTTGAGTGGGACGCCGAGCTTGTTGAGATTAACCCGCTGGCAAAGACAAAGTCAGGCGACTTCATAGCGGCTGACGCCAGGATGATAGTTGATGACAACGCCGTCTTCAGGCACACGGAGCTTGCGGAGAGAAGCCTGCAGAGGGAAGAGGACACTCCCAGGGAGGCGGAAGCCAGGAAGAAGAAGCTGGCTTACGTAGACCTTGATGGAGATATCGGCATTATCGGCAACGGCGCTGGATTGGTCATGGCTACGCTGGACCTGGTCCAGCACTTCGGCGGCAAGCCAGCCAACTTCCTCGATATAGGCGGCGGCGCTCAGGTAGAGGTCATAAGGGACGGCGTCGTGCTGGTTATGTCCAAGCCGGAGGTCAAGGGCGTATTGATAAACATCCTCGGCGGCATAACCAGGTGCGACCTGGTGGCACAGGGCGTGGTGGAAGGGCTAAAGGCGGCTCCGGTGAAGAAGCCCATCGCGGTAAGGATGATGGGCACCAACGAGAAGGAAGGCGAAGAGATACTGCGCCAGAACGGTATCGGAAGCTATCCCGATAT
>JAUYDO010000072.1 GCA_030691835.1 Dehalococcoidia bacterium
ATTGCCTTCACCGCTGAGATGGATGCGCAGGGCAGGATAGTTCTGCCTCCACCGCTGAGACAGTACGCCGGCATAAAGGACGAGGTCGCCATTGTCGGTGTCAACAATAGCCTTGAGCTCTGGGACAAAGAAGAGTGGGAAGCGGAGAAGACCAGAAGCCAGCAGGAAGCCTGGCAAATTATAGAAAGCCTGGAGAAACGCTGATGGGGGTTATAATGTCTTCACAGACGCATATTCCAGTGCTAAGTAAAGAGGTCATCGAGTACCTTGCCGTTCAGCCCGGGGGGCGTTATATTGACTGTACACTCGGTGGGGGAGGGCACGCCGCGGCTATCCTGGAGCACAGCTCCCCGGGTGGACAGTTGCTGGGCATTGATGCCGACCCCGATGCCATAGAGACCGCCAGGAAAAGGCTCGCCCCGTACAGGGACTCGGTTCTCCTGATAGACGATAACTTTGTCAACCTCCGTGACATTTGCCTGAGGTATGATTTCTTCCCGGTGCACGGTATCCTCTTTGACCTTGGCCTTTCCACCTTCCAGCTTGAGAGCAAGCGCGGTTTCAGCTTTCAGCATGATTCGCTTCTCGATATGCGCTTCAGCCCGAACCAGAAAACGACCGCCGGCGAAATTGTCAACACCTATCCTGAGGCGGAGCTGGCGCGCATTATCAAGACCTACGGTGAGGAAATATTTGCTCAGAAGATTGCCCGGCACATAGTTCAGTCGCGCCCCGTGAGGACTACCCTGGAGCTGGCGGAGGTGATAGAGCGGGCGCTGGGCGGCAGGAAAGGGCGCATTCATCCCGCTACCAGGACGTTCCAGGCACTGCGCATAGTGGTGAACCGGGAACTGGATAATCTGGAATCAGCGCTGAAGCAATCGGTCGACCTGCTTGGCTTCGGTGGCAGGCTGATAGTAATAAGCTATCACTCCCTGGAAGACCGTATCGTAAAGCGTTTTATGCAGAAGGAATCAAAGGACTGCATCTGCCCGCCTGAGGTTCCAGAGTGCCGGTGCGGGCACCGGGCAAGTCTGAAGATAGTAACCAAGAAGATAATAACGCCTTCTCCTGAGGAAGTAGAATATAACCCGCGTAGTCGCAGTGCCAGGCTCAGGGCGGCGGAACGGGTTATTTCTCCCAATGAGCAGTATGAGAAGGCGTTTGAACAGCTTAACTGCTCCATAGGCGTCGTGCCGTCGGGGAGTTGGAGAAGACCCGCTCTGGTAGAGAAACTGCGCAAGACCTTTACATCCCTGCAGATAAATAATTTTACCGATGCCGTGATGGGGAGGTTCAAGATGTGAAGAAAATAGATGTAAAGCGGTCAAATAATATAGCGGAAGGTGGGTAGAGTGAAACGCCGAACTTTAACTGCAATTGATGTGGGTACCACCAAGATAGCCACTATTATAGCCAGCACGGATGATGCCGGACACACGAGGGTGATAGGCGTTGGCATTACGCCTTCCAACGGAATGCAGAAGGGTATGGTGGTGAACATCAAGGAAGCCGCCGAGGCAATCCGCACCTCCGTGAAAAGGGCGGAGCTGGCAAGCGGTCACAAGGTGGAATCCGCTTACGTCGGTGTTACCGGCAGGCACGTCACCTCCGTAAATAACCGCGGCGCTATAGCCATAACCCGCAATGACCGCCTGGTCCGCCCGGAAGACCTGAAGCGAGTAATGAAGTGCGCCCAGAACATAGAAGTCCCTGCGGAAAGAAGACTGCTCCATGTCATTCCCAGAGGTTATGCCGTCGATGGACAGACCGGGGTAGAGAATCCAGTCGGCATGCACGGACAGAGGCTCGATGTTGAGACACACATCATCACCGGGGCGGTAACCTCGGTGCAGAACCTCGTCAAGTGTGTTCGGGGTATCGGCATAGATGTCGAAGACCTGGTGCTTGAGCCAATCGCCAGTGCCGAGGCGGTACTCACGGAAGAAGAGAAGCAGAGGGGCGTCATCCTTGCTGATATCGGCGGCGGGACAACGGATATAGCGGTCTTCAGGGATGGCAGTATATGGCATACCTCGGTCCTGCCTGTGGCTGGTAACCAGTTGACCAGGGATGTGGCTATCGGTCTGGGTCTTCCCTTTGATATAGCTGAGGAGATGAAGAAGAGATATGGCAGTGTGATGCCGGTTTATGATAGCAAGAGGCAGGCTCCGGAGGAGATATCTCAGGACGGTCACGGGGTCTCGTACCAGGACCTGTGCGATATAATACGCGCCCGCGTCGAGGAGATGATAAGGCTTATCATGTTGGAACTGCCACGTGCAGAGTATCAAAAGCTGGTACCCTCCGGGCTGGTATTCACCGGCGGTAGTTCGAACCTGTCCGGTCTGGAAATGATGGCACGGGACATGATTGGGCTTCCGGTCAGAGTCGGCGCACCGACGAATTTCCCCGGCATAACCGAGAGCCTGCGCGACCCGGCATACGCCACCGCTGTCGGTATATTGCTCTGGGCTATCAGGCAGGACATCAAGCCGGTATGGCAGAGACGCAAGCTGTTTAATTTTAATGTGATTCGTATGGTCTTCCGATTAGCAAATTTATTCAATAGAAAATAACTGAAGAAAGGAGGAGCAAATGGCAAAGACAAGCTTTGTACAGGGTCCAGCAAAGATAAAAGTCGTTGGACTGGGCGGCGGCGGCAGTAACGCCATAACCCGCATGGTAAGGGAGGAAATCCGCGGTGTCGAATTTATCGCCATGAACACCGATGCCCAGGCACTGGCTATCACCGAAGCGCCGGTGCGGTTTCAGCTCGGGGAGAAGCTCACCAGGGGTCTCGGCGCGGGTGGTGACCAAAACGTAGGCACGAAAGCCGCCGAGGAGAGCAGGGAGGAGGTGGCGCAGATACTTACTGGCGCCGATATGATTTTCCTCGCCGCTGGCATGGGCGGCGGCACCGGCACCGGCTCTATCCCGGTGGTAGCCGAGGTAGCCAAGAAAAGCGGTGCCCTGACCATCGCTATAGTCACCAAGCCCTTCAGCTTTGAGGGTCTCCATAGAAGGAAGACCGCTGAGGATGGCATCCTGCGCCTGATGGGTAAGGTGGACACCCTGATTATCATCCCCAACGACCGCCTGCTGGCTCTCTGCGACCAGACAACCACCATCGAGAATTCGTTCAGGTTTGCGGATGACGTGTTGAGGCACGGCGTTCAGGCAATATCCGAGGTTATCACCGTCCCGGGCTTGATAAACCTGGATTTCGCTGACGTCAAGTCGATAATGAAAGACGCCGGTCCAGCCTGGATGTCAATCGGTATGGGTACCGGTAAGAGCCGTGCCGTGGATGCCGCCAAGGACGCGCTGGCAAGCCCGCTCCTGGACGTTTCGATAAAGGGAGCCAGGGGTGTATTGTTCAACGTAATTGGCAATAAGAACATAACCCTGCAGGAGGTCAACCAGGCGGCTCAGGTTATCAAGCAGGCGGTGGACCCGGATGCCAACATCATCTTCGGCGTGGCTTACGATGACCGGATGGACAAGGACATCAAGATAACCCTCATTGCTACCGGGTTTGCGACCCAGGGCAGTATCAGCTCCATGCAGGATGACGAGGTGGCTAAACTGCTCAAGCGTCTGAAGACCGAGGATGAGCTTGATATGCCGTCATTCCTGCGCCGCCCACTATTCAATCAGCGGCGCACCTGGGGCACTCCGACAACAACGAAGCAGACGACTCCGGTTGAACAGAAGGAAAAGGTAAGCTAAGGCTGACCCGGAAGGTTGGTGGATAGCAAAGGGCTGCGGGGCGACAGCGCTACAGCCCTTGTGTTCAGATAGCGTACGCCCACGCTGGTCGGGCGTATGCGTGTTTTAAAAAGAAACCCCTTTGTGCCGGATTGCCGTGGCGCAAAGGGGTTTCGAGCTTCAGGGGGAAATAAAATTTACTATTAAGGCTTTTCTTCAGGTTTCTCGGTGGAGGACTTTTCAGCCTCTTTCTTCTTCTTTTTTGCCTCTTCCCGCTCTTTGGCTTCCATGGCTCTTAACTCTCTAACTAGAGTCCAGTTGATAGGTGCTCAGCCCATTAACACATCCTCCCTCTATTTACTGCTGATACATAAATTATACCAGAGCGGGGGAGCGGGTGGCAAACCAGCCTACTGTATGAGCGCCCTGTAATCTCGTGAATAAGCTACCGGTGTAATCATTTAGCTAAACTCAAAAATATAAGAGAGCCCATGTTCTTACGAATACCCATATATACCGTACCCCGAAGATAGTACTAAAATCCCCAAATACCCCTTGACAAACACTACCCGTTGTGGTAAAAATACAATGCACCACAATATGTCGGGAATGAAATACTTATATGAACTGCCCGTACTGCAACTATAACGACTCAAAGGTCATAGATTCCCGTGATGTGAACGACGGAGTGCGCCGCCGGCGCCAGTGCCTGAGCTGTAACGCCCGCTTCACCACCTATGAGCGTATCCAGCCGGCGAGCCTGTTCGTCATCAAGAAAGACCAGAGGCGTGAGGAGTTCAACAGGGTAAAGCTGCTTGGCGGGGTGCGCAAAGCCTGTGAGAAGCGACCCCTGCCCACCGGTGCCGTGGAAAAGCTGATTGACGATATCGAGGCGGAGCTTTACCGCTCCGGCAAGTCCGAGGTGCCGAGCACCGTCATCGGCGACATGGTGATGGCAAAGCTCAAGAACCTGGACTACATCGCCTATATCCGCTTCGCCAGCGTCTACCGTGAGTTTGCCGATATAACGGCATTGAAAGATGCGGTGGATACCCTGGTCGTCAGCCAGAAATCTCACACGCCAGCCAGTCAGCTATCCCTGCTCCCCAATGAGAAACCGGGGGAGTTGGTGGGGAGACAGCGGAAAAACAGACGAATACCATAAAAAGGTGTTTAATGAAGTGGGAGGTTAATATGATAGTGTCAAGCGAAATGATAAAAAAGTTATTAGATATTTGGCCAGCCATTGTTTTGCGAATGAATGAGAGAAGGATTACTCCTGAGTTACTAGCATATAAAACAGGATACTCATTAAAACGCATTAGAGAGGGAATAGCAGGCACACCAGCCCAAATAACTGAAGATTTCTTACGTAAATGTGTTATTGCCTTTGGTTTACTGGACGGCAGAAAATCTGACGGAAAGGGGGCGGACACGCTATCATTCGACGAATGTGTAAAGCTAATTAAGCCAACGCCAGCAATGCCTCCACGTAAAGGTAACTTCTGGGATTACGACGATGAGAGTTAATTGATGAATACTATTCATTTACCTGATAGTCTGCCAGAT